>JBGPZS010000079.1:0-11295 GCA_041493865.1 Terriglobia bacterium | reverse complement strand
ATCTGCGCGTAGCTGGTGAATAGACAGAAAGCCCTGCCCTGCGTGATATCGAGAAGGCGGCGGATTTTCTCTGCCGCGGCGCGTCCGAACTGGGTTGAGCGCGGATCGGGCATATCTGGAGGCACGTAAAGAATCGCTTGCTTCGAGTAGTTAAAGTGCGAAGTCACCACCAGCTCACGGGCATGCTCCAGGCCCACGCGCTGGCGCACATAGTCAAAGCTGCCGCGATCGGGAGCGCCGGCAACGGCGAGCGTGGCGGAGGTCAAGACCGCGGTCTCCAGATTCTCAAAAAGCTTTTGCTTGAGGATCTGCGAAACATCAATCGGCGTTGCCTGCAGCACAATGTGGGTCTGCCCGCTTCGCGTGCGGCGTCCTTCGCCCCGGTATTCGATCCAGAAGACGGTGTTCTTGTCTTCTGATTCCAGGATGAACGCCAGCTGAGCCTGCAGCTCCTGAGTTCGCCGGGAAAAATTGAAGACTTCTTCAGGCTTTTGCGGCAATAGCTCCAGTTCGCCCAGGACGCGGGCCAGCGATTGCATCACCGCGTCATAATCGTCGCCGTGTTGCACCAGAAATTCTTCGCGGTTGTTAAAAGCAGAGCGGCCCTCCCCCTGTGGCAGCAAGCCAAAGAAAAACCGTGAGCGTTCACGCAGGCGGGCCAGGGCCTGAATCAGCCCCGGCGATATGGCTTTTTTCTGCTGCAGCGTGGCTTCAATGTCGCGCGCCAGCTCCTCAAATCGCAGGTTGCTCACGCTGACGCCAAAGTAGCTTCCGGCCACGTCCTCCAGGTCGTGGGCCTCGTCAAAGATCACGGCGGAGAAATCCGGCAGAACGCCCGCATCCGGACCGCCGGACTGTCGCAGTGACAGATCGGCAAAGAAGAGATGGTGGTTCACGATGATGATGTCGCTCTCCACGGCGCGGCGGTGCATCTCCGTGATGAAGCAACGGTCCCACTGCGGGCATTTCTGTCCGGTGCAGCGCTCGGTGCGCGCATCGAGCTTTTGCCAGAGCTGAGTATTCTCGGGCAAACCCTTCAGTTCGGCGCGATCGCCGCTTTCGGTGGTCGCTTCCCACTCGGCAATCTGCCGGTACTGCTCGATCTCCTGGAGTCCGCTCAAGACCGGCTGGTTGGTGAGATCGTAAAGTTTCTGCCGGCAGAGATAATTATTGCGACCTTTCATGTAGCAGACGCGCAGCTTGCCCAGATGTTGTTCAAGGAATGGTATGTCCTTGAAGAAGAGCTGTTCCTGCAGGTTCTTGGTGCCGGTGGAGATGATCACGCGCTTGCCGCTGCGGATCACCGGCAGCAAATAGGCCAGCGTCTTGCCAGTGCCTGTCCCCGCTTCAACAATGAGATGTCTTTTTTCTGTCAGCGCCCGCTCCACTGCCTCCGCCATCTGCAACTGCCCGCGCCGGAACTCGTAATTCGGATGCGCCTGGCTCAGCAGGCCGCCTGGGGCAAAGAACTCATGCAGTGTGGGCAAGCGGCGTGCCGAAGCGGTGGTTTCAGGCTGGGAAGCGGAGAACATGCGTGTATCCCATGATAACGTGAAGGACCCCGGATGCAGGACCGGAATCCACTCGTGCTGGCATTCATTTCTTCTTCTTGCGGTATTGGGCCATCGCCACTATGTGATCGGGCGATAGCAGACACTCCGACTGGTATTTCAGATATTTTGTAAAAGCCTCATCGAAGGTGGAATCAAATGACGAGGTAACCAGCTTCTTGGCATAGCCTCGTGCGGCGGCGCTTCCGTTCATTACCTTGGTGATGACCGACTCGACGGTCTGATCAAGTTCTTCTTTAGCCGCAACCCAATCACTCAGTCCAATCCGCTGTGCCTCTTCGGCGCCAATCAGCTCTCCGGTCAGGACCATGCGGCGTGCGCGGCCCAGACCGATGAACCGTGGGAGACGGTAGGTGCCCATTCCGGGAATCAGCGCTTCCAGAACGGCAGGCAATCCGAAGCGGGTATCGGGAGTGGCCACGCGGAGATCGCAAGCCAAAGCCACCTGGAGACCGCCGCCGATGGCGTAACCGCGAATTTTGGCGACGGTAAGCGCATTGAGCTGCTCCAGACGGCGCATGCCTTCGTCAAAGCGGCGAAACCAATCACTCTTCAATTCTCCCGCCGCCAGCGCAGAGAGATCGATACCCGAGGAAAACGCCCGTCCCGCGCCAGTGACCACAACGGCCTGAATCGTTGGGTCGGCTTCCAGGTGGTCGAGCACGGCGTGAAAGTCACGAGCCATCTGCCAGTTCTCTGCGTTCAGGACCTCAGGCCGGTTCATGACTAACTCAGTAATACTGCCGCGCTTTTCAAGATAAACGGCGCTGGTCTTCTTGAGTTTGGGTTGCTTGATTGATGCCTGCTTCATTGTGGTTTTCCATCCAACTCATGCGTCGCAGCCTGGCCGCCTTCCGCCGGGCTGCGGGCTTCCATTTCCAACTGGCGAATCCGGAACTTCTGTACCTTTCCGCTCGTGGTTGACGGAAACGCTTCCACGAAACGGATGTGTTGCGGAATCTTGAAATGCGCAATCCGGCCTTTGCAATATCCGCGTATTTCGTCTCCAGTGGCAGACTCACCAGGGGCCAGGCGGATCAGCGCCTGGTCAATTGTCTGCTCCAGGATGGGAGCGTCCGGGCCACGAGCGTATGCGATCACGTCTTAGAAACCTTCCTGTCTAGTCCATCTTATGTGAAGGGAGCGTACTCTCAATGACCACGGGCTTACAAGCCCGGGGAAGACGCGTGGTATCCGGCATTTGCTCTTGATTCACGGAACGTGACAGACTCAAGTGTGGAGCATTCCTTACCCGGCCTCAGGGTCGCCGGCTCACCTGGAGAAAGAAGAATCATTGTCAAACAAAACTAAATCACGAATTCCCCTCCTCGCCATCGTCGGCCGGCCCAACGTGGGCAAGTCCACGTTGTTCAACCGGCTGATTGGATCGCGGCGGGCGATCGTCGGCGACGAGCCTGGCATCACCCGTGACCGTCTTTATGGCGAGACAACGTGGGGAGGCCGCCGCCTGCGCGTTGTTGACACGGGCGGAATCGTCCCCGATGACAAGGATTTCATTCCCGGAGAGATCTTCCGCCAGGCGCGCCTGGCACTGGAAGAGGCTGCGGCCATTGTGCTCGTGGTCGACGTGAGGACAGAGCTCGCCGCGCCGGATATGGAGCTGGCTCGCCTGCTGCGCCGCCTGGGCAAGCCTCTTTTTCTGGCGGTAAACAAAGTTGATTCAACCAAGCTGGAAGCCGAGGCAGAAAACTTTCGCACGCTCGGCATTGAGAATCTTTATTCGGTCTCGGCCGAACACGGAACCGGAACAGCGGAATTGCTGGACGAGATTCTGAAAGCCATTCCGGTTTCTGCCGCGGAAACCGAAGACGCGGGAACAGCAGCAGCGGAAATAGAAGCTAAATTGGCCGCTGAAGAGGGAGAAGAAGTCCGGCAGGAGCGAAAGCCGCGCGAGACTCGCGTGGCCATCATCGGCCATCCAAACGTGGGCAAGTCAACTCTGCTCAACGTGCTCACCGGCACTTCGCGCGCCATCGTTTCACCCGTCGCCGGCACCACGCGCGATGCAGTGGACGAATTTATCGAAAAGGACGGATATACCTATCGCTTCATTGACACCGCCGGTATCCGCCGCAAGGGCAAGACCAGTCTGATGGCGGAAAAGCTTTCGGTGGTGATGGCGCGCAAACACCTTGAGGCAGCCGACGTCGCACTGCTGGTGATTGACGCGGTTGAAGGCGTGAATGCGCTGGACGCCACCATCGGCGGCTATGCGCATGAGAGTGGAAGGTCAGTGATTGTGATCGTGAACAAGTGGGACCTGGTGGGTCCGGCCCGCACGGACGGGCGTCCACCGGCCGACCGCGACCTTTATGAGAAACAGGCGCGGCGCGCTTTGAAGTTCCTGGACTACGCGCCGATGGTCTTTGTGTCGGCTACGGCGGGGAAAAACATCGACAAGATTTTTCGCGCTCTCGAACTTGTCGCCGCCGAACGGCAGAAACGCATCAGCACGTCCCAGATGAACCGGTTTCTGGAAACGGTGGATTTTGACCGTGCCTCGGTCCCGCACCGGCAACAGGTGAAAGTCTTCTACATGACGCAGGCGCATGCATCGCCGCCAACCTTTATTCTTTTTACTGATAAGGACGTGAAGCTGCACTTCTCCTATGAACGTTTTCTGCAAAACCAGATACGCAAGAAGTTCGGTTTTGTGGGCACGCCGATCTGGATCAAGAACCGTGCCCGCAGCAAGGTTGAGCTGCCGCCGCGCAAAGCCAAACGCCGCTGAGGGCCGGTATCAGGCCGTGAAAATAATTTCCCGTTCCATTGGCAGTGTTGGCCACCACCATGACGGCGTGCTGGGTCCCGGCGCGGCGCGCTTCACGGGTGGACCCTCTGCGGGCCCTCCGCTATGAATAGTCTTAGCAGGCCGCCGGCGACTATGGCCTCTAGGTGGCCGGCTGAGGGCTCGCCATCTGGGCGGGCGGCGCCGGCGGGGTCGGTTGCGGCCAGAGCAACGCTGCCAGTTTTGGGTAACGTCCGCCAAAGAAGTAAAACGCATACGACGCAAAGAACACAGAGATCGGCGCGGTCAGGACCAGAAACAAGCAGAAGACCCCGGCTGCAGCCAGCAGGCCGGCAATGCTGCAGATAATGATTCCGGCAAGCGCGCCCATCGTCTTAAACGCGAGCACGCCAATTGCCACCAAGATACCCACGGGAATTCCGATCACGAGAAACGCCGGCAGCAGGGCGACAATAAAAGCGACGGTAAGACCGATCCAGCTACCAATCGCGCAAACCAGTTTCAACCCCATATAAGCAGCCCAGGCGCCGGGCTCAGAAGCTACCACCCGCCACACAGCGGACCATGCGTCGCCCAGGGGCAGATCATCGAGCGCCAGGACGGGCAGGATGAAGTCCTTCATCAGCGTGGACACAACCGCGAAGATAATGCCGGCAACAAAGGCGCCCAGTGCGATGGACCCAAAGACCGCAAAGAATGCCGGCAGTGAATTGTCGCCGCTGAATACACCGTTCTTGTAAGCGTGCCACAGCGGTAGTCCCACAATCACGACCATCACGGCCCACGTCACCAGCCGATACGCCAGCCAGAAGCCGAAATAACGATTGGCCTGCGAAGCATATTTCCGCCATCCGCGCCCGATTACGGGCTGGCCTGTGACCACCGAATCAAACAAAACAAAGCGGAAACGGCAGAACAGGTAGAGAAAAATCAGAGCGAAGACCACGATCACCGCGATCATAATCACAAAAAAATGAAAATAGTCCGCCAGATGGACCGAGCGGATCGCGCGGTAAATTTCCTCTGTTTCAGGCGGAAGCTGGCCCTGGGGGACGCCGGTTGGGAAGGCCGGCGCGCGAAAATTGAGACCACCGCCGGCGGTAATCACGCCTCCACCCAGCAGGCCAATGAGACCGACCTTCAGCCACGCGCGCAGGCGGAAGGGTTTGAACAACATGGTTCCGACCCGCGCAAAGGCAGGGCCAAAAGCGTCAATGGCGGATAGACGGTTCATAAGTATTTGCCGGAGAGTGCATTTGTGGGCACGGCACTCTCCTGAAGCCATGATGCTAGCTGTTCCAGCGCCTTTTCACAAACCATTTTATGGCGCTGTTTCTTGTCGCGAACTTTGCGCCGTGTAGCTTCGTCCAATTGCGGCAGCAGGTCAAACGTAATATTGGCCGGCTGAAAGTGTTTAGCGTCAGCATGGCAGATATAGCGCACCAGCGATCCCAGCGCGGTCTCGCGCGGCGGCGGAAGCGCGAGCAGCCCCTGCGTGATACGCGCTACATTCATTCCCGCCAGCATGCCCATGGCGATGGATTCCGTATAACCCTCCACTCCGGAAATCTGCCCAGCAAAGAATACGCGGGCGTGCTGCTTTAAGTTCAATAATTCCGTCAGGAGGGAGGGCGCGTTGATATAGGTGTTGCGATGGATTTGCCCATAGCGCAGAAATCGAGCGTTCTCCAGGCCAGGAACCAGCCGCAGCACGCGCGCCTGGTCGCCGAATTTCAAGTGGTTCTGGAAGCCGACCAGGTTGTAGGAGTCAGCGCGCAGGTTTTCCTGGCGCAACTGCACCACCGCATAGGGCCACTTTCCGGTACGAGGATCGTCAAGACCCACGGGTTTCATGGGCCCAAAACGCAGAGTGTCGCGCCCGCGACGCGCGGTCTCTTCGATGGGCAGGCAGCCTTCAAAGTAGTTGAGGTTTTCCCAGTCATGGCCCTCTACCGGCTCAGCGGCAATCAGCGCGTCATAAAAACGGTCATACTCCCCCTGGGTGAAGGGACAATTGATGTAGTCCGCGGTGCCCTTGCCATATCGCGCCGCCATATAGACCTTGTCCATGTCGATGGAGTCGGCTTCGACGATCGGACTGATGGAGTCGTAAAAGAAAAGATGATCGCTGCCGCTGAGGCGGCCAATCTCGCGCGAGAGCGCGTCTGAGGTCAGCGGCCCGGTTGCGATTACAGTGAGACCGTCATCTTCTGTGATCTGAGTAACTTCCTGGCGGATGATCTTGATGTTGGGTTCGGCTGAAATTACCTCTGTGACTTTCGCGGCGAAGTTTTCCCGGTCCACAGCAAGCGCGTGCCCGGCGGGAACACAGGTTTCCCGAGCGATCCGCAGCAGCAGCGACCCCACGCGGCGCATCTCTTCCTTCAGCAGCCAGGGCGCGGTGTTTTCACTTTCAGACTTGAGCGAGTTGGAGCAGACAAGCTCGGCAAACCTGCCGGTTTGGTGCGCGGGCGTGGATTTCACCGGCCGCATCTCATACAGCTCGACTTCAATACCGCGGCGCGCGCACTGCCATGCGGCTTCACAGCCGGCCAGGCCAGCGCCGATGATTCGAATCGTCATTCGTAAGAACCGCGTTGGCTGATTTGCCCGGATGACAGCTCGGAGGCCTCTTTGCTTTGTGCAAGCTGGGCCAGCGCGGGACCTCGCAACAACATGGTCTCCCAGGCACCCAGCAATTCAGCGCCCAGCGATTCATAAAACTTCAATGCAGGATCGTTCCATTCCAGCACCATCCAACGGAGGCCGTAACAATTTTCCTCTAAAACAATCTGCGCCAGGCGCTGTAAGAGCGCTTTGCCTATGCCTTTTCCGCGCATCTCCGGCAGGACAAAAAGATCTTCCAGGTAGAGTCCAAGCTGGCCTCGCCAGGTGGAGAAGTTGTAATGAAAGAGCGCAAAGCCGGCTGGTTTCCCGTCCCACTCGGCAAGCAGACAACGATATTTTGGCTCCGGGCCGAAGCCGTGCCGGACCAGGTCATCTTCCGTGGCGACAACCGCGTTGGGCTCGCGCTCGTACGCAGCGAGGTGGCGGATGAAGTCGAGGATCAGAGCTGCATCGGCGGCAGTGGCGTTGCGGATGGAAAGCATTACCATTCAAGTTTACTAGGGATGAGCGATGCTCGCGGCGCCGCAAGACTTATGCGGTAGCTTTGAACTGCGCCAACGCCGCATCTTCAGCCTGGTAATGAAATTGTGCCATGGGCTGCTCCGGCGGATTCGCGTGTTCCCACGCAACAGTGCGGCGGATGGCCTCCTTGCGGGCAACCAGCTCACGATAACCCAGCTCTTTGCGGATGCGCTCAGAAGATGCGGCCAGATGCTGCGCGGTGTTGCCGGGCCAGAGAAGATGTTTGGGAGTGCGGTCATGCGGCAACACAACGAACTCGCCGGTCCAGCCGGTGTCGGCGGCGATTTTCCTGGCCCAATCCAATTCGCCGAATGATTCGGATTCGCACACGTTGTAAATCCGGCCTGTGGATCCGGGCGAAATAGCCGCCAGTGCCACGGCTGCGGCGACGTCTTCTACATAGCCGCGCGGCGTGCGCAGCGGAGCAACATCATCGGCAAAGAGGATCTGTTTTCTGCCATCATCCATGCGCTTCAGCATGGGATGGAAGCGGTGCAACGGATCGCCCGGCCCGTAGATCATGGGCAGCCGCAGCACCGTGCCGGGCAGCTTGGGATCGCTCAGCACAGCCTGTTCAACGGGAATCTTGTCATACTCGTCGCCAACCCAGTCGTAAACGCTCCGCACATTTTTGAGCGCTTCAGCCGAATACACGTTGCGGCTTGTCCTGAGATCAGAATCTTCGGTGAGCGGCAGCTCCTGCAAACCGCCGGGTTCAAAACCGTAAAATACTCCCATGGCGCGATAGACATCCATGCTGCTCAGCGCCACTACGCGGCCGGCGAGGCCGCGGAATGTATCCATCAGTTGCTGTGCCTGGCGGCCCGAGCTGAGGACAAAATCCACGACCACATCAAACTTCTGCCGCCGGAATTCGGGCTGATGGTCCTGAAGGAATTGGCGGTTTCCCAGAATCTCTTCCGCGCCTGTGGGCGACGCTTTCTGGCCGCGATGGAACACGGTAACACTGTGACCGCCTTGCAGAAGCTGCTCCGCCATGAACTGCCCGATGAAACCTGTGCCGCCGATCAGAAGGGTCTTCATATCTTGTCGCTTCGCTCCAAACCGCTTTTTGGTCTTTTCTCTTTTTAGAGCCCTTCTGCCCTTCATCAAGCCGCTCGGCGATCATAGGCCTCGCGGCTTTCACTCTTGTCTACGCTGAGCTCTCCAAATCGCCTTCCGATCCCTTAAAGGATAATTCGTTCGTCTCCCACGCGACGGGTAACGCGCTGCTGGTCCAGGTACTCAAGGAGTGGGATGGCGTATTTGCGGGTAACGCCAATCAGATCCTTGAACATCGGCACATCGATCTTCGGGGTTTTAGTTTTTTGTGTGGCCATGAGTTCGCGCAGTCCCTGCAAGGCGCTTTGGTGGAACACCAGGTCGTCGGCCAGCTTGATCAGCACGCGGTCGCGCAACAAGAGCGTGACCAGCTTCTGGGCGCGCACCTTGTCTACCGGCAGCTTGTCCAGGACTTCCTTCATGAGCGGGACTTTGAGCCCGGCGTCGGCGAAGGCTTTTTCGATCTGCTGCTTGGCTCTCGCCTCATCGTCGTTCAACTCAACGCCGCGTCCGGTCAGCCGCACCTGCTCGCCGGAGACCTCGGCTTTCTTGTCGCGGGCGAGCTGGGCCAGCAGGGCTTCCATCACGGTCTGATGCAGGCCCAGTTTCTCCCGCAACTCTTCTTTGCTGATGCCGCCGACCAGCGGGTTGGCTTTGTGAAAAGCTTCCAGAGCGGCAACAAGTTTTTCCCGGGTCTTCTCGACCGCTTCACTGGAGAGCAGAACTTCACCTACCTGGATGATCTGCTTTTGCTGTGCCAGGCCGGTGATGACCGGCTGCAAAACCGATTGCTTCAATCCGGTTTCCCGCACGGCACCGGCAACCGACAGTCCTTCATGCCCGCGGCGGGCGATTCGTGCCAGCAGAGCGTCCTGACGGCTGCCGTTCGAAAGCGTGCTGAGAAAAGCCTGCAACGGCCCTTTCTTTTGCCGCGGCAGCGGAAAAGCATCCAGCACTATCGCGCCGCCGATCGTGATTACGGGCGAAAACTGCCGCAGGATGGCGCGATCTCCGGGCAGCAGCAGGAGAGGTCCTGCCGCGCGGAGCTGGGCAAAGGCCGTTGCTCCGGGCTTGACTTCACTTACTCCATGCAGCGCGACCTCGGCAATCGTTTCAGAGGTAAACGCGTGCAGGTGGACGCGGGCGCGGTTCTTGAGCGGCCTGGCATCTTTTAGCAGAGAAATCTGGACTTCAAGTTTCTGCGTGGGCTCGAAGGCGCCGGGTGCGGCCAGGGTCATGCCTCGCGCCAGTTCTTCCAGTTGCACTCCAGCCAGATTCAGCGCGGTGCGCTGCCCGGCCACGGCCTGGCCGGTCATGCTGCCGTGTACCTGGACGCCACGTACGCGCGCCCGTTTTCGCGCAGGAAAAATCTCGACTTCCTCTTCCTTTTTCACTTTGCCGGCGATCAAGGTCCCGGTGACAACAGCGCCAAAACCTTTCATCGTGAACACGCGGTCAATGGGCAGGCGGAAAAGGGCTTCGGTATCGCGCGCGGGGACTTCTTCAGAGATGCGCACGATCTCGCGCTTCAGCTCGTCAAGACCTGTGCCCTGGAGCGCGCTGACAGGAACGATGGGCGACCGGCCGGCATCGAGAAACGATCCGCGGACAAAGTCTTCAATCTCCATGCGGACGACGCTGAGCATGTCTTCATCGACGAGGTCAGCTTTGGTGACCACAGTGATGCCGCGCGGGATGGAGAGCAGGCGGCAGATTTCAAAATGCTCGCGCGTCTGCGGCTTGATGGATTCGTCGGCCGCGATCACCATCAACACCAGGTCCATGCCGCCCACCCCAGCCAACATATTGCGAACGAAGCGCTCATGGCCGGGCACGTCAATGAAGCCCAGGCGCAGTTTCTCTCCGCTGGGTGCGGCAAGCTCAAGGTGAGCGAAGCCCAGATCGATGGTAATGCCACGCCGCTTCTCTTCTTCCAGGCGGTCGGCGTCAATGCCGGTAAGGGCCTTGACCAGCGCGGTCTTGCCATGGTCGATGTGGCCGGCGGTGCCGATGATGATGGATTTCATTAATTCCTGTCGCTCCGCTCCAAAACCGCTTGACGTCTTTCTGTTCTTAACTTCATTCTGCGCCCGATGCTGCCGCTCGCCGCCACACGGGGCTCGCGGCGCTCTGTCGCAAATTCAAAACCTGTCGCTCCGCTCCGAAACCGCTTGAGTGTTGATCTCCGCGACGAAACCCTTCTGCGCTTGCGCCTGCGGCTCAGCACGAGGTCGGCCTCGCCGCTCTTAGTGTAAAGGATCAAACAGGACGAATGACTTTTAACCGCAACGGGCCGTGATGAGCGCTAGCCGTTGTATTCCATGCGAAAATAGAGATAGCCGCTATGCCCACGACCCATGCTTCCGCCATTACCCCTGAAGTCGTCAAAGACCACGGCATCACGCCGGAAGAATATGAACGAATCAAGGCATCGCTGGGCCGCGAGCCGTCGCTGACCGAGCTGGGCATTTTCAGCGTGATGTGGAGCGAGCACTGCTCGTACAAGTCATCGCGCGTGCATTTGAAACGGCTGCCGACGCGCAGCAAGCTGGTGGTGCAGGGGCCGGGAGAGAACGCGGGCATCATCGACATCGGCGATGGCTGGGCTTGCGCGTTCAAGATTGAGTCGCACAACCACCCGTCGTTTATTGAGCCATTTCAGGGCGCGGCCACCGGTGTGGGCGGAATCCTGCGCGACATCTTCACCATGGGGGCGCGACCGCTGGCCGTGATGGATTCTCT
>JBGPZS010000445.1:0-3855 GCA_041493865.1 Terriglobia bacterium | reverse complement strand
TGACCAGCAGGGCTAAGCACGGCGTCCGGCGCGGTAGAGACTTTCTCCGCATGGCGCACAAGCACTACGGTGGATGCGCGCTGTGGTTGTTGGGCCGCTGCTGCCTGGCACAGCATCAGCGCGGGCAAAGTATAGCGAAGTAGCGATTTATTCATGTGGCTCTGAACTGCCTCCATCATCTCAAATAAGCTTTGCAGAACTGTTTTGCGGTCTTAGCTGTAGAACGCCGGTGGGGCGCAAATCCTACGTGTCATTTTCCTGTGGACCATTCTCACGACGGCAATTTCTGCGGCTGCGGTTGTGCGGGCGCAGGATTCGCACCCATGCCATTAAGCAACCGGATCGTCTCCAGGATCACGTCGCCGGAGATTTGCAAACTCTTGGTACTGAGTTTGTCCAGGGTGTCTTCAGTGGTGTGATGAAAGGAATCGTTGTAGCCGTAATCGACGTCAATGATATCGGCCACGGGCATGCCGGCCCGCGCAAAGGGAATATGGTCATCCCCATCGATCGAGGTGGTCACGGCGAAAAAACTAGACTGGTAGCCGAGGCGGGTGGCCGCTTGCAGGACCAGGTCCTCCAGCCAGGGCGTGGAGTTGGTGTCGCGCTGAATATCCAGATCGGCGTCACCAATCATATCGGCCAGCAGAAATGCCTTCACCTTCTTGCTGGTGCCGTCATCTTGCAGTTTTTTGGCCAGGCGCCGGCTGCCCCAAAGAGCGTCATCCGAGTTCCACTGCCGGGTCATGGACTCTTCGCCATCGAAAAAAGCCAGCCAAATGCTGCAGCCCTCCAGCTTTTTGCCGCGGAGCTGGTCGGCGATGGCCAGCAAGAGTCCGGTGGTGGCGGCGCCGTCATTGGCGCCGACGAAGCTGGTATTACGCAGCCAGTAATTTGTCTCATAGTGCGAACCCAGAATGATGATGCCGTCTTTGGATCCGGGGAACCTGGCGATGATGTTGCGCATCGGAATCTTCCCAGCCGAGGTTTCGGCCACGAACGCGTCTTCTTCCACCTGGTCGCCCTTGAGCTTGCCCTTGATGTAGGCGCGTACCTGGTCGATGGCTTTGCTGCCGTCCCAACGCGGCCCGAAGGCAACAATCTCTTTGGTGTATTGCATAGCGCGCGCAGCGTCCACGTGCATTGCCGGGCCGACAGGTTCAATTGGCTTGACCGCGGGAGCAGGCGAAGTCTGAGCTGCCGGCTGTGCTGAGGGTGACTCACTCGCTGCGGGAGCAGACTTGTCTTTGGAACATCCCAGCCCGGCCAGGGACAGAACCAGGACCAACGCGGCACTGCATCGTACACACAAGATCACGCCTGCGCTCCTTACCGGCACAGATTGAAAACCTAGCTTCCCTGCTGCATCGCGAGGCCGCAGAGGGAACCCCACCAGTCTACTTTAAGTCTTGTTGCTTGCGCTTGTCCGCACGCTTGCGCCGCTGCTTGGGATGGACGATCCACACGATGCCGATGCTCCCGATATAGAGCAGAATCATGGGCGCCGCATAAATGCTCATATTCATGAGATCGGTGGTGGGAGTAAGGACCGCGGCGATCACGAAGAAGATCAAGACCGCTCCCCGTATGTGCTTGAACAGGAATTTGGCGCTCACCACGCCCATGGCGCCGGCAAATCCGAGCACAATCGGCAACTCAAAGACCAGAGCCAGCCCGAGGATGATGGTGAGAAAGAGGTCCGTGTACTCGGTGATTGCAATCATCGGTCTAAGGTCGCCACCCTGTTTGAGCAAAAAGTCCATGGCCACCGGAAACACGACCTTATATCCGAAGTAGCCTCCGCTCAGGAACAAGCCGACAGAGAGAAACAGGAACGGCAGCAGGAAGCGCTTTTCGTTGCGGTAGAGTCCCGGGGAGATGAACCCCCAGACCTGATAGAGCAGGAAAGGACAGGCAATGAAAATGCCCACGATCAAGCCGATCTTCAGTTTGATATTAAAAGTATCGGTGGGGTTCAAGTAGAAGAGGTGCGGATCAAAATGGTTATCGGACAGGGCCTTCTGGATCGGCGCCTCCATCTTGGAGATGACGAGTTCCACCCAGTACCAGCCCGCGCCAACACACACGCCCACCGCGATCACGGAGCGGAGCACCCGCTGGCGCAGCTCTTCCAAATGCTGCAGCAGGCTCATGGAGCCCAGTTGGCGTTGCTCTTTTTCTTCCTGGGGGCTTTCGGGTTCAGCTACAAGATCAGGCATCGTAATCCCGCGGGACGGCGTTCTTCACACGCTCACTTAAACGGTCGAGTGCACCTTTAATAGAGAGGTCTTCATCCGCGGCAATCTTGGCAACCTCCGGCTCAATGTGTTTGCGCGGGTCCGCCTCTTCCAGTTCAAGCTTGCGGATCTCTTCATGAATCTGGCCCTGGAATTCATTGCTGGCCTTCTTGAATTCAGCCATGAATTTGCCCATTTGGCGGGCGATTTCCGGCAGCCGGCGCGGCCCGAAGAGGAGCAGGGCCAGGATCACCAGGAAAAACATTTCTGCAAAGCCAAGGTTCATACGTTCAAGAGCCATAATACCGCAGGATTTCTTAAAAAAGGACCGCATTTTACATTAACTTTTCCAACAAAAAAGGCCAGCACCCTGGGCCAGCGCACAAGCATCTGATGAGAAGTACGGAAAATACTCCGATTGCGCGCGTCCTTAGCAGCAGGTGACGGAAGACCCAGAACGGGACGAAATGCATGTAAAGTCCTGACGGGAAGAGTGTTATACTGAGGTCAGTTTCCCGCAATCGGAGCTCAAGCTCAGCGGCCGAGGGTTATTCATGTCTCGTGGATCAAGTCGTTCACTCTTCTTTGTCCTTATTGTAATTGTCATCTGCGGTTTTCTGGGTTCTGCCGCCTTCAGCCAGCGGGGCAATCCTTCTTATGCAACCGGCGCTTCGGACAGCGATGTCCGCGACAGCCTGCGCCAGTTCGCCGAGATCTACAACCTGGTAGAGCAGAACTACGCGGAACCGGTGAATCCCGACAAAGCGATTTACAACGGCGCCATCCCAGGCATGCTGCACGTGCTTGATCCGCACTCGAACTTTTTTGATCCCAAGTCATACTCGCTGCTGCGCGAAGAGCAGAGCGGCAAATACTACGGCGTGGGCATGCAAATCGCGCCACGCAACAACAAAATCATCGTGGTGGCCCCGTTTGCCGGAACGCCCGCCTACAAAGCGGGACTGCGCCCGGGCGATGTGATCATCGCGGTCGACGCCAAAGCAACGGACAACCTGAGCGTGAGTGACGTGGCCGACCTGCTCAAAGGACCGAAAGGCACCAACGTCCACATTTCGATCCTGCGCGAGAGCAACGACAAACCGCTGGAGTTCAACGTGGTCCGCGACGAGATCCCGCGCAACAGCGTTGACCTGAAATTTATAGTCCGGCCAGGCATTGGCTACATGCATGTGACCGCTTTCAATGAAACCACGGAACAGGAAGTAGAAGACGCCCTGCAGGGGTTTGGTGAACTGAAAGGCCTGATCCTTGACCTGCGCGGCAATCCCGGCGGCCTGCTGAATGAAGGCGTAGGCGTAGCGGACAAATTCCTGAAGAAGGGACAAACCATCGTCTCCCATCGCGGCCGCAGCTCACCGGAAAAGATGTACAAGGCAGCGCACGGCAACGCTGGAAATGATTATCCCCTGGTAGTGCTGGTAAATCGCGGCACGGCTTCCGCAGACCATCTCGCTGGAAGAGGTATCTATGCGAACCAAGATCGGAGCTTTCTGGGCAGGGCTCGTGTCGTTCGCACTGCTCGCGCTCGCGGCGCCCGCCCTCGCCCACTTCGACAGCTCAGGTAAGTACACCCACGGCGGTTGCCCGGGCAGCAGCT
>JBGPZS010000378.1:0-4495 GCA_041493865.1 Terriglobia bacterium | reverse complement strand
GGCAAGAGACCGCGTCCTGACCCGTGCTGCAGGCGGTGGTTCCATCGGACAACGCGCCCACGCTTCGCGAAGTCGACGGGCCATTTGGTGCTGCTCCAGGCGCCTTCGACCCTCGGTCGAGTGTCCTGCCGGTATGGATAACGGTTGTGGGTACCGGCGGCTATTGGCCGGTACAGATCGTTCCCGCAACGAACGACACGCCTTCGAACCCGCAAATGAATAGCCAGGACTTCTCCCCGGCATGGCGGGCAATTGCGCTCTTCCTGGCAGGCTTTGCTTTTTTGCAAAGCTGGATTCTATGGGCCGTGAAACCAGTAGGGCGCTTCCATGACTTTGCCCTGATCAATGCAGCGCCGGCGCAGCGGTTCTTCTTTCTCAATCTTGCTTCAGCGTCTCTGGCCTGCACGCTGGCTATCTTTATGGCTCCCGCATGGAAATTTGGCATGCACGCGGACCACTCTGTGCCAGGCATCGCGGTTGTCATGTTACTGGCTATCGTAGCGCTTGCCGTATGCAGTTTTTACCTCTGGAAGCTTTTGGAACAGATCAGGCTGGCGGAATTGGAAACCCGGCCCAAGGCGAACAGCTCCTATCGATGGAGTATGTGCTTCTCAATGATGGCATGGCTGGGCGCGGTGCTCTGCGCAGTTTATTGGTGGGGCCAGTATGACGAGGACCCTTCTCTTTACGGGTTCTTTTTTGGCTATCGTTCGGTCAACCTGGCCAGCGGTGTCTCGCCGCTTACCCCCATGTTTCTGCTTCTATTCGCAGTTTTTCTGTGGAGTATTTTTGAGATATGGCGGTTGCGTTTTAACGATGAGGTTCGGCCCAGGCTCAACAGTAAAAATTTTTTTCCGGGCGCCACAACCGAAACCGAGATCGCCAGCTCGATCAATGCTTATTTTCTCCGTCCTAACTACCTTGTCACCTTCTTTCTCGCCTATGGAGCCTGGCTCTTTTTTCTTCAGCCCGTGCACCCATTTCAGCTGTTTGAAAAACCTACGTTTGGGTGGATCTATGAGGTCCTTTTCTGTCTTGTCGTCGCTTTGATGCTGACCAACGGATTGCGCATGGCCCAAACCTGGGCACAACTGAGTAATCTGCTGCGTGAATTGGAGCGCTCGCCGATTCGCGACTCATTTAGCCGTCTAAAGGGAGGCAGCTGGTCTCCCATTTGGCAGGCCGGGGGACAGCAAGCCGAATGGACCAACATGGTGCGATCATTCGAGGTCATGCAGCAGATCAAGAATTGCGATGAAGAACTGGACCCCGGGCTGGTTCGAGACATCGACGCAGCACTAGGTAAACGAGATGAAATCCGAAATATAGTACGTTCGAAATCTCAGGAAATCTCCGCCAGCTCCCCTGCTCGGAAGAAGCCTTTCGCCCGGCTTTGGGACTTTCTCAGTACCCCCTTTCGCAAAATCAGCAGAGAAGTTACCGGTTTACGAATTTTGGAAAAACGCCTCACCGAACTTCAGGGCTTTCTCGCGATTGTCCTCAACGACATTATGGTTGATTTTCAGGGCGCCTGGGAAAAGCGGCAATCGGATTTGGACGTGAGCCGCGACCCGGGCAAAGATGGCAAAGCGGGCGCTGCTGAGACCCAGAAGGAAACGTCTGATCCAGAGCTCCAGAAGTTGCACCGCATGGAAGAATACGTCGCGTTGCGGTACGTGGCTTTCATTCGCGGGGTGCTCGGGAACGTCCGACTCTGGCTGATCTTGCAGGCGGCCGTATTCAGCCTGGTGCTCCTCTCGCTCAACGTTTATTCTTTTGAGCCACACCGTTCCCTGGTCTGGTCGTTCACCGCTATCTTTGCCGTGATTGGCGCTGTCGCAATTCAAGTGCTCATGCAAGCGCACAGGGACCCTGTCATCAGCCGTATTACCGGCACCCAACCCAATGAGCTGGGATGGCAATTCTTCGTTCGCATCGCTACGCTTGGCGCAGTACCGCTGCTCACGTTGCTGGCCACACACTTCCCCTCCATTGGACGCTATCTGTTGTCATTCTTCCAACCCGGTCTGGAAGCGATCAAGTAGTTCGCTGCGCGTGGAGTGATCGTGCGCGATCAACTGCTACACGGCTTGTCCGGCACAATATCCTGACGCCCACGCCCACTGGAAGTTGAACCCGCCCAGATGCCCGGTCACGTCCACCACTTCGCCGATGACGTAGAGGCCGGGCACTTTGCGGCTCTCCATGGTTTTGGCTGAGAGTTCATTTGTATCCACGCCGCCGGCTGTGACTTCCGCCTTGGCGTAGCCCTCGGTGCCTTCAGGAACAACCTGCCAGCTGTGGACGTGGCGCTCAAGTTCGTCGAGAGCATGATTGCTCCAGCCCCGCGGAGGATGCACTTCAAGCCAGCGATCGGCGAGCCGGTTGGGTAATGCAGCGCGGAGTGCCGCTTTTGCTGAGGCCAGGTCGCGCGGGACTTTGGGACCACGCAGCGCAGCGGTCAACTCGTGTTCTGGGGCCAGATCCAACGTGATGGGCTGTGACGGCTTCCAGTAAGACGAGATCTGCAGGATGGCCGGGCCGCTCAGCCCGCGATGCGTGATCAGCATCTTTTCGCGAAAATGTTGCGGACCGATCGATGCAACAACTTCCGTCGATACCCCGGCAAGGTCACAGAAATGAGCACAGTCATCTTTGTTGAAGGTGAGCGGAACAAGCGCGGGCCGGGGCTCCACGATCTTCAGTCCGAATTGCCGCGCCAGTTCGTAGCCGAAGGAGGTTGCACCCATCTTGGGGATGGAGAGGCCGCCGGTGGCGACGACCAGCGACACGGCGTAAAACTCTTCGTCGCCGGCACGGAGCAGAAAACCATTTTCGCGCGATACATGCTCCACCTTGATATTGGTCAGAACCTTCACTCCGGCGTCGCGGCACTCCTCTTCCAGCATGGCGACGACCTGCTGCGCCGGCCCATCGCAGAAAAGCTGGCCAAGTGTCTTCTCGTGGTAAGCGATCGAGTGCTTTTCCACCAGCGCGATGAAGTCCGCCGGCGTGTAGCGGGCCAGCGCTGATTTGGCAAAGTGCGGGTTGGCGGAGATGAAGTTTTCCGGACGGCAGTGCAGGTTGGTGAAGTTACAGCGTCCGCCGCCGGAGATCAGTATCTTTTTGCCGATGCGCTCAGCGCACTCCAGTACGGCCACGCGGCGCCCGCGCTTACCGGCTTCGATGGCGCACATCAGGCCGGCTGCTCCGGCGCCGAGAATGATTACGTCAAAACTTTGCATAAGAAGCGGGCTGGATGCGCTCAGAATGAGTTGACGGAGACAGACTGTTAGCGGCGCAGAGCGAAGACCGCGAGCAGCACCAGGCCCAACGTCATCACGATGTTCCAGATCATCAGGGCCAGCAGCCACCGGCGCAATCTCTCTTCACGCGCCGCGATGGCACTGTTGAGGAGGTCAAGGTCAGACTTGAGCCCCAGCGCGTAGCCTTTGAGCTGGTCAACATCGGTGGCGAGCTGCTGAATGGGATCGGGGCGGGCCGGCTGCGCCTGTGCTTGCGACTGGGCCGTGCGAGACCTGAGCGAGTCGCGCAAGACCTGGCCGCCGTGTTCCACCGCGATCGGCGCCAACATGCGCAATATAGAAGATAGCCATCCCATTCAAGAGCTCCCGTCCGCCAGCATATTCAGGCTTATTAGACCATATCAGGAGCGCGGCTGCTGTTCGTTGCGGGAGATGGCTTGTGCTAACCTATTTATGCTTCTTTCAAGCCTCTTCTTAAAGCCGGGATGGCGGAACTGGCAGACGCAGCAGACTCAAAATCTGCCGAGGGTCACCCCTCGTGGGGGTTCAACTCCCCCTCCCGGCACCTTTTATTCCTGTCGCTGCGCTCCCACACCGCTAAAGAATATCGCCACCTTCAGATCATTTCGCGCCTGTTACAAGCCGCTCGCCACGCTAGTCGGGCTCGCGCCATTGGAAGATTGAAGGTCCTTCGACCCGCTCAGAATTTTCGTCTGCGGGCTCAAACGCCCGCAAACCCGGCTCAAGGTCAACTCCCCCTCCCGGCACCAACACTTCCTATTTTTTATTTGTATAAACCGAAAAGATCAGCGGGATTTACTTTGAGAGCGCGGGCAAGCTGTAAGATATTGTCCAGACAGATGTTCTCCTGTCCCCGCTCGACGTATCCCACAAAATTCCGGTGCGCTTTGATCATCTTGCAGAGTTCTTCCTGCGTAATGCCGCGCTCGTTCCGCAAGGCACGGAGGCGTTGGCCGAAGAGTGTGCGCGAATACACGAGATAAGGATGTTTGGTCGTGCCATAAAAATCTACACCTATATAACATGCCATTATATATCATGTATTTCCTTTTTGAGCGACGCCAGTGGCATTCAATACGTGGCTTGTTTTACCGAGGATGATGGCGTTCATCCTGCGGGCACGAACGAAGCATCGCAGAGGCGATGAATTGTCTTGTCCCGGATGGCGGGAGTTCATCCGTGCGTGCGAGGCCGGGAGCTTCCGGTCG
>JBGPZS010000234.1:0-6318 GCA_041493865.1 Terriglobia bacterium | reverse complement strand
TCAAACGCCACGGAGAGGCCGGTGGTGCCGTGAGAAAGAAGATACTTGTAACGTTTGTTGGATTCCTCAGCGTCACCCATGCCGGCGTACTGGCGCATGGTCCAGAGCCGGCCGCGATACATGGTGGCCTGGACGCCACGAGTGAACGGGAACTCTCCCGGATAGCCTGAGCCGGCGTCGTAGTCCCAGCCTTCAAGGCTGGCGGGGGTATAAAGCGGCTGAGTGTCGATGGTCTTGAGCTGGCCAGCGTCGCGTTCGAGTTTGAGGTCCTGGGGCATGGCTATTTCCGCTTCACAGTGCGTCTGGCCTTCAGGAATGAGAGCACGGTGAAATATCCGCAAACCAGGGTGAAAGCGCTTTCGATGAGCAAACGCTTGTGGTCGGTAAGACCGTGCCGGCGGTACTCAAGAAAGAGAGAGACAACTCCGGCCAGAGTAAAAAACAGGTAGATCAGGCCGGTAGTCTGCAACCAGAAAGCATAAGCGGTACGGCTGAGGGAAACCACCAGCGATTTACCGCCGGCAAAAACGGCATTCAGAAA
This sequence comes from Terriglobia bacterium, assembly GCA_041493865.1. Lineage (GTDB taxonomy): Bacteria > Acidobacteriota > Terriglobia > Terriglobales > Acidobacteriaceae > Angelobacter. The sequence continues at coordinate 5,777 of JBGPZS010000234.1, read as the reverse complement.
CCGGTCTTTCTTTACAACGGTTTGCAGAGCATTTTTGACATTCGAAATTTCCGGCATTTTGCTTATTGTAGCCCTAAAATCGGCGTATCCTTTCTAAGAATAAAAGCTGAAGAATAAAACGCAGGTAACCTCCAGGGGCATCCAACATAAGAAGTCCAGAGGAGTTTGCGGTGAACACACGGTTGAAACAACTAATGAAGGAGCTGGGAGAGGCCATTAATGGCTCACTTTCAGAATCTGAGCAGATCGCCCAGGTGATCGCAAAGATCAAAGATGAAGGTTTTGATATTTTTCTGGTGCTGGAAGCCACCATCGGCTTTAACCGCCATGATGACGAAGCGGTAGACGCGCCCCCGGAACTGGTGGGCACGCGCAGGAAAAACGTGGAACCCGAATTCAGCATCAACGCCCACGACGTGCGCTTCCTCAAGTCACTCCGCATCAGCATTGACGATGCCGAATAACCAGGCCCTCTGGTCCCCGAGTCCCGGCGGACAGCAGTGCTGCGCCGGGTTTTCTTTTTTCTGCTAGCATAAAAATTTAGCAGGGAGAAATTCCCGCAGTTCCCAGGTTCCGCGAAGACTGTTCCGCGAAGACATATGAAAGATACTCTTGGAGTATTGCTGGCGGGTGGGGCCGGAGAACGGCTCTATCCCCTGACGCGCGATCGCGCCAAGCCGGCGGTAACGTTCGGCGGCAACTACCGCATCATTGACGTCACGCTCTCCAACTGCATCAACTCCGACCTGCGCAAAGTCTACATCCTTACACAATACAAAGCGCTTTCTCTCAACCGCCACATTCGCGAAGGCTGGGGCTCAGTGGTGGCGCGGGAACTGGGCGAGTTTATTGAGATCCTGCCGCCGATGAAGCGCGTGAGCGATAACTGGTACCTGGGCACCGCGGACGCCGTCTACCAGAACATTTATTCCATCGGCAGCGAGCAGTCCAAGCACGTGCTGATCCTTTCCGGCGACCACATTTATAAAATGAATTACCAGCTCATGATGGACCAGCACCTGGCCGCGGGCGCGGACGTGTCTTTGGCCACGATCCTGATCGACCCGAGCGAATGCGACCGCTTTGGCGTGGTGGATATCGACCGCAACGGCCGTATCACGGGCTTTGAAGAAAAACCCAAGCAGACGAAGCTGCGCTCGCCCTACAACCCGGAGATGGTGTCGGGCTCAATGGGCGTCTACATTTTCAATACTGATGTGCTGCTGCCGGTGCTGCTCAAGGACGCGGAAGATCCCAATTCGTCGCACGACTTCGGCCATGACATCCTGCCCAAAATCCTGGAGCAGTACAAACTCTATTCCTTCAACTTCATTGACGAAAACATGAAGGAAGCGCAGTACTGGCGCGACGTGGGCACTATTGAAGCCTACTACGAAGCCAACATGGACCTGGTATCGGTCTCGCCGGTGTTCAACCTGTATGACAAGCACTGGCCGATCCGCACGCACCAGCGGCAGTATCCGCCGGCCAAGTTCGTCTTTGGCGAGCCGGGACGCACCGGCATGGCCATTGATTCCATCGTCTGCCCCGGCTCCATTCTTTCCGGCGGCTACGTGCGCAACTGCGTGCTCTCCTCTGATGTGCGCGTGAACTCGTACACTGAAGTCGATAACAGCATCATCTTTTCCCACGTGAACATCGGCCGCCATTGCCGCATCCGCCGCGCCATCATTGACCGCGACGTGCATATCCCGGAAGGCACCGTGATCGGCTTTGATCCGGTGGAGGACGCGAAGAACTACGTCGTGACCGAAACCGGAATCACGATCGTGACCCGGGACTATTCGCTGTTTGAAAGCCCCGTGGCGGTGGATTACTTTACCAGCGAATAGCCATCAGCAAATGGCAGTTAGCTTTTTCAATCCTGACTCCCCACGCTGAGGATCATAATTCTCTCCTTCAAATCGCTCAAGGCGATACAGCCAGACGACTAAGCCACTCGCGCGCAGTCTTATTATGAAATTTGGATTTTCCTATTTACCGTGCTTTCAATCCGGCGTGGTTCGCTGTTTCCCCAGGATTGGACGGCGGCCCCGGCGGGTGCCGCCCGGCGGTGCTTCTGCGATAGCGCTCAGCAATGAAGAGCGTTAGGGCGCCCAGCACGAGAAAGGAGATGCCAAAAAATCTGTAGTGCAGCCGCAACAGGAATAGAAGACCTAAGACGATAAACTGCACCGTCGCCAGAAACAGAATTACGGTCATAATGCGGGTCTTCATACAGTAGATTTTACTCCGCTCAAGGGGTAAAACGGGGCCCCGAAAGTTCAAGGCCCCGTATTCACCTTTGCGCTTGTTACCGCACCTGGAACACAAGTTCCGTGGTGTGGGTTGTGGGATCGCCGGTGACCGTATACGTCAAAACGTAGGTGCCGGTAGCGAGACCAGTAGTTTTCAGGTTGAAGATGTATCCGCCGCCAGCAAAGCGGAAATTGTCATCCGGATTGGCATTTCCCGCGTCATCCACAGTGAAGCTGGCATTGGTGGAAACCATGACCACCTGGAGCGCAGTCACGGTGAGGTTAGACGAGGAGACATTGTTTCCAGCAGCGTCGCACAAGTCAAACTTGATGGGAATAGTGCTTCCGCTCTTGCTAGCATGAGTTTGGTCGTACAGCGGGCAGGCGCCGTAGCCGACGTTGTAACTCACCGACTTCGACGACACGTTGCCGGCAACGTCAGAGGCGTTCACGGTGAACGTCCTGGCGCCGACGGCGGCAGTATCAATGTTACTCCCGTTGGCGACCGGTCCGGCGCAGGTAGCCACTCCTGAGCCTGTGTCAGCGCAACTGTAGTTGGAAGCCACAGCCTGGTTGAGGACATAGGCGGTGGCGGTAGGACTCGTGATGGTAATCGTCGGCGGAGTTGTATCGCCCGTGGGTGGCGTTGGTGTAATCACCTGGTTCAGCACGGACTGGATGACCGCCGGTGCGCCGCCCGGAGGCAGGAAAGCCGCCGGAACGCTGTTAGCGAGCTGACTGGCAAGATCGCTTGGGTTAATGGTCGGGTCCTCAATGAACCTGCTCTGAACGATCAGAGCGATCCTATCGGAGATGGAAGGTATATCCGCTGCAGCCAGCGATCTGGGGTTAATGGAAGTGTTGCCGTCTTTTGTGGCTTTCACCACAGCAGCGGTGGCCTGCACAGGAGTTGGTTTCGTACTGCTTACGGAGAACGCCTGGGCCGGCCAGAGCAGGCAATCAGAAGAAAGAACGATCTGCGCATCAGCCGGATTTATTCCTGGACCGACTTCAGCAGAGACGTCAAAGGTCTTGGTGTCCCAGAACAGGCCGTCGCTGGCCACGAAGGGGTTGTTAAAAGTGATGCTTCCGATACTGCCGGTGAAGTTCGCCGGGTTGCCAAAACCCTGGCCATCGCCCACCAGGAAAGTGGTTTTAGCGGAGACCGGCGCAGTGGCCGTGAATCCGCCGAAAAGAGCCCGCCCCGTGAAGACAGCAGGCAGCACAACATTGCCATCGGCAAGCATTACCGTTCGGAAAGACTGCCCCCCGGTGTCATAGATCACCACCAGGGCAGCTCCTTCGGCCAGGATATTCCCGCCGCCAGCCACGCCCGTCACCGAATACGTTCCGTTGCCGGTCACAAGTGGGGTAACGTCGGCTCGGTAGCTGAAGCTGTCCGTGCGACCCCAGCAAGTATCCGGCCCCCGGCCAATTCGTGTACCCAGGACAGGCGTGCCGTTGACGTTTAGGTTTGCTAAAGACGCCTCTTCACCGTTGTCGAGCATGCCCCAGTACAGGTACGCGTTTTGTATCAGCGCTCCCGCGGGAATGCCTGAGATGGTGATGTTGCCTGAGGTCGTACCGCGCAGTCCAACGCCGGCGGCTGTGTAATCTCCGGCTACTGTTGTATTGATGAACGGAATCAGGTTGCCTACGGTGGGTGCAGCCTGGTTCAGTGTTTTCCCTAGTCCCAGAAGAGCGTCAGCGCCTGTGGGATCGGCTAGTGCATGTGGGAACCGCCCTACGCCCAGTTGAGCTGCAACATCCGGATCAAGGGATAGGAGAGTCTGAAGAATCTGAGCTTGTCCAGCGCCGTCCACTCCCTGTTGCGTGAGCACTTGAGTCATCGCAGTGGGCAAACCGTTGGCTGCGAGTTTAGCCTGGTAATTGCGAACATCGTTCGCTGTAAACGTGAGCTGGAGCCCGGCAGCCTCCATGGCGGTTGCCAGATTGGCCGTAAGCTGGGGCTGTGCGGCATAGATGGGGGCTTCTTGCGCAATAAACTGTTGCACCGCCTGCGTCTGTTGTTGCACCCAAAACGCATTGCCGGCGGCCCGTGCTCCGGCAGCGCGGTTGATTGCTGTTGAGGATGCCCTGTCAAGCGCCAATTGCTGCGCCAGATTGCTAAACAGCGCATTAATGGCATCCGCCACCTGTTGCGGAGTATTTGCATCGGCCTGGACCGGCGGCGCAATAGGTACTACCAGCGGTTGGGCGATGACCATGAAGTTGGCGTCCGGCGGATCGTTGATTTTATCGGCACCATAAAATCCTCCGGCACCGAACGCCCCGGCGCCACCTATGAGCAAGATGCTGATGGGGATCGAGAGGCAGATGCCTCCTGTGAAAAGTGCGCATATGCCAAAGGCCGTACCCAGACCAATTCCCGAATACGTGAACCACTGACTCGCCGTACGATAGGCGGCCTTTTGGCAGGTGGTGAGACTCTTGCCCGCCTCAGTGGGGCACGGTGGCTCCGGCGGCGGACCAGGAGGGCTGGCGCCCCAGAAAATCGGATCAGGAGAGTAAGTGGTAGGAACTCCCGGCGTCAAAGGCACTTGAAGTTCGGCGATTAAATGCGGTACGCCAGAATTGGGAGAATCATGGAACCCAACAGCGCCGGCGATGCGGCCTGGGGCTTCCGGCTGGCCGAATACATTCACCTGAATGTGACCATCGCCGAACAGATCGATGTCATAGTGCTCAATTTTTGCCCCGCCTACATCCGCCTCAACCGTGTCAAAACTGATGCGCACGGAATCAGTGGGTCCGACGGGTCTTTTTTGAAAGGGGAAGTCATACAGCAGCCAGATGAACTGGCGCGCTGGGTCTTGGTTTACATACAAGAAGCTGTTGCTGGCAGGGAAGAAAACCGGTTGGACATCCAGCCATTCATTTGAACCATTAGGACAGGCTGAGAATTGTGCGTCAGTAACGTGACAGTTGGCGCTTGGGGCGGTGCCTGACTGGGAGAAAGCGCCGGTAGAGTAAAAAGCTAACAGCAAGATCGTCGATAATTTGAGAGCTTGCCGAACTGAAGGCAGTGACATGTTCCTCATGGATTTACTTTCCTCCTGAGAAGTGCCTTCACCAATAACCCTTGCACAAGTGCACGAGACTATAGCACTGTGAGTACATTCTTTGATTCATTTCAGGAAAATATAATCATATCTAAGAAAAAATTTACAAAACGATTGCACTAAGAGTACGCAACCGAGTTGTCTATAGTATGCCGATGAATGTGTTTTGCATCATCGCAAGTTCCATTCTGGAACTCACGTTTCATCTATTTACTGAACATTTAATCTAGCGAAGCTTCAGAACAGCTACGATGATCGACTGTAAGGAGCTAAACAATGAAAGTACGCAGAACTTATCTACCTGTTTTAGTTTTGACCTTGGTGAGCATGGGGCTGGCAAATATTCCCGCCGGCGCTCAAACTACTTTTACCTTCACGCAACTGGACGTTCCCGGCAGCGTTTCCACGGAAGCCGACGGCATCAACGCCCAGGGTG
>JBGPZS010000287.1:0-5491 GCA_041493865.1 Terriglobia bacterium | reverse complement strand
CGCAACTGGCGCAGTCGATGACGGCGCACAATAACTGGCGGAAATCGCTGCCGGTGCCGGCCCCGGGCGTGGTCCATGCGATGAATGCTTATTGCTATCGCTGCCCGCTGGGCAAGACCTATCCGAGCTGCGAGGTGGCGTGCGCGAAGGACGTTGAAGCGGTAATCCAGACATCGACTTCCGGGCAGATTGCCGGGTTCCTGGCTGAGCCGATCCAGGGTGTGGGCGGGTTTATCACGCCGCCGAAAGAGTATTTCAAAATCGTCTTCAAGATCGTGAAGGACTATGGCGGCGTATTCATCTCCGACGAAGTGCAGACGGGCTGGGGACGCACGGGCAAACGCTGGTTCGGGATCGAGCAATGGGAAGTTACGCCGGACATTATTACTGCCGCGAAAGGGATGGCGAACGGAGCGCCGGTCGGCCTGACGGCGACGCGTCCGGAGATTGCCGCCAGCTTTAAGGGCCTGCACATCTCGACCTTCGGCGGAAATCCGGTGACCTCGGTTGCGGCCAGGGCGACGATTGAGCTGATTGAAGAAGACCGCCTGATGGACAACGCGGACGTGGTCGGCAGCTACTATCGCGATAAGCTGGAGAACCTGAAGGAAAAACACGATTTGGTTGGCGACGTACGCGGTATGGGGCTGATGCAGGCGATTGAGTTTGTGAAAGACCGCACCACCAAAGAGCCCGCGCCAGAGGCAACGAACGAGTTCATGGAGCAATGCCGCAAACGCGGCCTGCTGGTGGGCAAAGGCGGACTCTTTGGCAATGTCATTCGCACGTCACCGCCGCTGAATATCTCGAAAACTGACGTGGATGACGCCATCCGCATCATGGACCTTGCACTGACGGCGATGGCCCCGGCAATGGCCGGCGCGGCAAGCAGAAGCTAATGAATTGAACAGCTCCGCTCAGGCGGAGATTGAAGGTCTTTGAAAACCAGCATTCAGCACTGAGCCAAGACGGGCGCGCGGCCCGACCGAGGAAATTCGATCTGAAATAGCTTCAAAGTTATTCAAAGAGTAAACTACCTGTAAGACAATTCCTTCGAACGGGCATGTAGTATTGACCGATCATGCTACGAGAGGTATTTAACTTGCCCCGACGCAAGAGCATTCCCGCTGGACCTGACCACCTCATCGAGCAATTGGACAAGGTCGAACGCCAGTTGCAGCAGTGGATCGCCAGTTCGCCAAAGAACGCTGAGCGGTTCCGGCGCGACCCTCTGGGCGCCATAAACGCCGCCGGCCTCAACATGGAAGACGACATCATGCTTGAACTGGAGCTGATCGCCAAAGCAATTGCCAAAAAGCTGAAGTGAGACGGCCTTTCCGCGCTGAATCCTGCATTTTTCGTCTGCTTCCTCTGTTCCTGTGTTTCATAGATGTTGGGTTTTGCATTGAGCGTCTGCTTCTGATTAAATGCGCGCATGCCGCAAAAACCTGATTATGGAATCGACGCGCCGGGAGTCATCCGCAACCTGCTGGTGATTGGTGTGGCTTTGATCATCTCTGGAATCTTTTTCCCGACCATCCACATTGGCAACGTGAACGTCCTTTGGCGACAGAGCGCGTTTTGGCCGGGAGGATTCTGTGTGGCCGAGGGGATACTGATGTTGCTCTACGCCAAGTGGGGCAAGTTCCGCCATCGGGACCGCATGCTCAACATGGTGCGCTGGCGTGGCGACGAACAGGTACTCGACGTCGGCACAGGACGTGGCTTGCTGTTGATCGGCGCGGCCCGCCGGCTAACCAGCGGCAAGGGGACCGGCGTCGACGTATGGAGCGCCAAGGACCTTTCCGGCAACTCGCTCGAACGGACGCAAACCAACGTGGCGGTTGAAGGCGTGAAGGAGAAAGTCGACCTCAAAAGCGACGATGCGCGCAAACTCAGCTTCCCCGATGCAAGCTTTGACGTGGTGCTCTCCAATTTGTGCATCCATAACATCCCCGACGGGGAAGGCCGTGCCCAAGCCTGCCGCGAGATCGCGCGCGTGCTCAAGCCCGGCGGGACCGCGCTGATCTCGGACTTCATCAGGACCGGCGCCTACCAGAAAATATTCGCTGCGTCGGGGCTGAAGGTCAACCGGACGGGAATGAACCTACTGTCATTTCCGCCGCTGAGGGTAGTGAAAGCGGAAAAGCCTTAGATTTACCGGTGCAGGCATGGCTGAAGGGGCTTGATTCCTGGCTCATTTCATCCCGTGCCGTCGTAATACCTCTCGTACGGCTTCGGTCCCTACCAATTGTTTAGGAAGGCTTGCACCGGCCTCGAAGAGGACGCCTACCGTCGCGGGATAATCTCCCAATTCCGGGTGCCAGGCATTCTCGGACCCGTACATGGCCCAGTTCAGCGGTGTGCCCTTGAATTCATTGTCAGCGTTTTCAAGCGCGGCGCCGTGGTCCACAAACAGCCGGGCCAGTTCAGCATTGCCGTGGAACGCTGCCCAATGCAGTGAGGAAGCGTGATGCTGGCTAAACGCGTCCACGGTCAGACCAGCCACCAGCATCAGGCGAGCAGCGATCGTATCGTTGTTTCGCGCTGCGTGGGCCACGTGGCGGCGGCCCGCGGCAGGCAAAGCCGCTGCCAGGTTCGGATGCTGCGCGAGCAGCGACTTCACCATCTCTTCATCGTGGAGCCAGCAGGCGTTGAGCAGCTTTTCTTCCGCGGGGCTGCGTTCCATCAGCAAATCAAATACCGCTTGATGGCCGAATGCCTTCGCCACCTGGACAGCCGAAACGTACCAGCCGAGTTGCCATTGGTAAATCGTGCCGCCGCTGCCCATACCGATCAGGGGAAAGTATTCGTCGCTGACGCGCATCCGAATGCTTTCAGGATCCGCGCTCAGCAATTTCGCAACAAGGCCAATGTCTCCGATCGCGGCGGCCATCAGTATGTCTGTGTTGCAGCCGCGCCGGACGAGATACCAGGCGACTTCCGACCGCTCACGCAACATCCATTGCGCCGCTGTGGATTGGTGGTCCAGGTCACGAGCTTCGATGTCCGCACCGTGGTCCAGCAGGTATTCCGCAATTTCGACGGTGGAAGCGAAGTGCAGCGGCATTTGACCGTCACCGCCGCGGGCATGGACCAATTGCGGATCGGCCGCGATCAGCTCTTTGAGTTTTTCCATCATGCCCAGCCGCACGGCTGCGTGAACTGTGACGATGGCGCCACGCTGAATGGCATGCGCCGCTACCTCAGGGGGAGCACTGTCCAGCAGCCCGAAACTGCCTGGCGCCCACTTGCTTCTGGAGTTGATGTCAGCGCCGGCCTCAAGAAACGAGTCCAGCATGGCCCGGCTTTTGACATGAACGATCAGCGGCGAGCCAAAATCGTCGACTGGCTCGTCGATCTTTGCTTTGAGTACCGGATACTGTTTGAGCACGCGGCGAAATTCTGCTGGATCATCATCGCGGAGCGCTTTCTCGGCCAGCCGAACCGCTTTGTTCATTGCGGCGGCCTCCGCGTCAACGTGTTTCTTCAGCTTCGTCCAGCTATCAAAGCCGTATTCGCGCGCAATGATCTGTTGTGCGTGAGAAAGTTTAGGCGCAGCCCTCAAGTTGAGCGCGGTGAATTTCTTGACCGCTTTCGTATCCTTCGACTGAAAATCGCGCAGCAGCGCCTTGGCTTGTTTTTTTAAATGTTCAAGGTTTGGACTGGCAGGTAATTCTTTAGGCATGAAACCCCCTTCTTTGTTGCCCGCGTCCGCTATTCGGGCAGAAGAGAGTTGATATTGATACCGCTCAAGAAACCCAGGTGGGATAATCCCTTCCCGCGGACGGGGTGCGCCCTGCAGCGCTATTCGGAAATTAACAAGAGGCGTTAGGCGTTGTCAAATTTTCCTTACCAAGCCTGGTGGCGGAGGCAATCCCTGGAGATGGTCGTCTACCGCTTTGACGGAAAGGACTCCACTACGGAGGGCAGGCCTTCAACACGTCCGGCGATGATGGCCTGAAATTCTTTGAGCAATTCGTCATGGAGCAGGGTGTTGCTGGCCAGGACCTCGCGGCTATCGATATTGAATGGGCCGCCACTAAAATTAGTAACCTTGCCGCCGGCTTCTTCCACCAGCAGGACGCCAGCAGCCGTGTCCCAGGCGTTGAGATTGAACTCCCAATAAGCGTCATAGCGGCCGCAGGCCAGATAGCAGAGGTCGAGCGCGGCTGAGCCGGCGCGGCGCACGCCATGGGAACGCAGTGTGATCTGGTGATAGAAGTGGATGTTCGGGTTCTTATGCCGCTTGTGGCTGGGAAAGCCCGTGGCAACCAGGCTCTCTTTGAGGTGACTGATCGCGGAAACGTGAAGGGGGCGACCGTTGAGGAATGAGCCGCCGCCCTTTTCCGCGGCAAACATCTCATCACGGCTCGGGTCATAGACAACTCCGGCGATACGCTGCCCTTGGTATTCCAAAGCGATGGAAACGCAAAAAACCGGGTAGCCGTGGGCAAAGTTGGTGGTGCCATCCAGCGGGTCAACGTACCAGCGGAAGTCGCTTCCGGTTTCGCGACGGCTGCCTTCTTCGCCAATCAGGTCATGCTGAGGCCACTGCTGGCGGATGCGCTCGACAATCATCTTTTCTGAAGCGCGATCAGCCTTCGTCACCAGATCAACGTCACCTTTGTACTCGATGGCTACTTTGCCAAAAAACGACATGAGCAGCGAACCGGCCTCGCGGGCCAGATCCTGCATGGGATGGACGTAGTCTTCTCTGGGTGCCATCAGCGGGCGCGGCGCCCGGTGTCTTCGGCGATATACATGATCTCGTGCTTGAAGATGAACAAGTTGGGCTCGCCTTCCCGGGTAAGGCGGATCATGCCCACATCGTAGTATTCAATCCAGCCGTGGAAAGTTTCGCCGCAGAGGAGCTTCACGCTTACCGGCGTCTGTTTCTCGCCCAGGGCTTTCAGGTAGGAAGACTCCATACCGGTATCGTCTGGCGGCGGGGTTTTGGTGGTCTTTTTAGCAAAGGCTGGAGCGGCTGCACGGAAAGACATGCCCAGTATTGTAGCGTAAAAAGGCGGTCAGTAGACAGCTTTCAGCGCTCAGTAGTCAGCATTCAGACATGAAACAGCATAAGTACCCACACCTGTGAAACGCGGGGGAACGGAGGCAGCGGAGGAATTTCCAGGTAACTGAATTGGTGAAATTGGAGATTTTTGTTATTTATGAGACGTTTGTTGTTTTGGGAGGCGTTTGTTATTTAGCCAGACGTTTGTCGCAGAGAATAATAATCTGCTCCCTCCGCTTACTCCTTTCCTCCGTGTTTCAAGGGTTTTTCCGCCCTATGTAAACGTTTCAAGGGCTGAAACGCTCAATACTGACTAACTATTTCGCCGGTGCCGTGTAGTATCCGGCGCGATGCCGCACCTGGTAGGGCCTGCCTTCGGTGTCCTTCTTGCTGAGTTCAACTTGGATGCGACGGAAAGGCGAATCCGCCACCTGGCGGCTGGGATAAAACGCAAGCAGGTATTGGGTGCGCAGT
>JBGPZS010000201.1:0-7199 GCA_041493865.1 Terriglobia bacterium | reverse complement strand
GTTGGGGCCGTAGACATCGGCGTCAAGCAGGCCGGTCTTGTATCCCATTTTGGCCAGCGCAACAGCCAGATTTACGGCGATGGTGGTTTTGCCCACGCCACCCTTGCCCGATCCGACTGCAATGATGTTGTTTACACCAGGCAGCGGGAATGGTCCCTGCTGCTGCGCTCCGTGCTGATGTCCGTGGGCCACTGCGAGCCTTTCTGGATGAGGTTAACTCTTGATTATACGGGATGACGAAGAGGATCGCCGGAATCGCGCGTCATCACCGAGATCGCCGAAATCGGGGGTCTTCTTTGGATGCCTCTCAAAACTGTAGATTCGGAGTTGAGCCGGTTTTCGACTATCGTGCGGTACTGATCACGGCGATTCCGGCGATTACGAGCGATTCCGGGCGATTATTCCGTCTTCCGTGGCCGCCGCTCAAGATATACAGCGACGTAACACTCGGCCTGACGTTGCAGACACGCATCACGCAACGGCGCCGGCCATCGTTGCGCGGCGCAATCGTATTCAAGCCGGCCGTACTCCACGGGTTCGTGCTCACGCTCGCTCACGTAATGCAGAATAATCCGGGAACCTTCATCTTTTGCCACCGCAAAACGGAGCCCATCGGCGCAACGGGCGGCCGGCATCCGGGAGCACCCCTTGGCGTAGCCAAGATTGCAGAACTCGCGCAGCTCGGTTTCTGACGGGGCAATCTCCTCTGCTCCGGCATGGCAGGTCCCGTTGAACCCGGCGCCCAGCGGCAAGCGGGCAGGAAACGCCCAGCCAATGGAGATTCGTTCGGTAGGAAAGAAGAAGGGACAAGCCACAGCACGGCAATGCTAGCCCGGTTAAGCAGCCAGAGTAAAGGTGAATCGCAAGCCGCTTCTGTGGAAATCACTGTCTTCGTAAAACGGTACTCGCACCTGAGAAACTCGATTGTCGCTCTGCTGTAGGCCCTGCGTGTGTTAGATTTTTCTCATGTCTGGACAGAGCCGACTGCAGATGTTGACCGAGTTCCTCCAACAGAATCCCGGCGATGCCTTCGCCCGCTACGGACTCGCCATGGAGTATTCCAACGCCGGGCAGGCGGAGCAGTCTCTGGCCGAGTTTAAGAAGCTGCTGGAAATGCATCCGGATTACACCAATGGCTACTTCATGGCCGCGCAGGTGCTGGAACGCTCCGGGCGCACCCCCGAAGCAAAAAAAATGCTGGAGAACGGCGTGGAAGCCGCGCGTCGCACGGGCAATAAGCACGCGCAGTCAGAGATGGCGGGAATGCTGGAAGAGCTAAGCTGATTTTTCTGAAATCCCGACCCTGAGCTTGTCGAAGGGGAGGGAACCCTATCGCCACCAAGATTGTTGAGTCGACGCGAATGATTCAAGGGGTCATGTGGACTCATACTACCTCGGACCAAATCGCGGCCAAATTGTCTTCTTCATACAGAGCATCCTGGGAATAGGGCTCCCTCGCTGCGCTTCGGGATTTCAAGAAAGCTATTTCTTCGCCGCCTCCGCTATTACCTGTGACGTTGGCCTGAGCGCTTTGCGGATCCTGCGCTCCACCACGCCGGGCAGCGTCTGGTACATGCTGATAAATATCTTGTAGATTCGCGGCACCACGATTTCCCGCTTGCGCTTAAGCAGCCCTTTCAGTGTTGCGATCGCGACCACGTCCGGCGTGACGGCGTACTTCACTGACGATCCCACGCGCTCTGAGTGCTTGCCCTTGACCATGTTCTTCACAAAATCCGTGGCAATGTAGCCGGGACAAACCGTGAGCACATTGATGTTGTGCCGCTGCAACTCCATGCGCGCGGCTTTGCCCACGGCGTTCATGGCGTGTTTGGTGGCGGCGTAGCCGGACATATAAGGCGTGGAGATGTGCCCGGAAACCGACGAGATGTTCACGATGTCGCCGCCGCCCTGCTTGCGCATCACCGGCACTACGGCTTGCATGCATTCAATCGCGCCGAACAGATTGGTATCAAACATGCGCCGCAGCTCCGCCATGTCCATATCGGCCACAGCGTCATTCAGCCCGAAGCCGGCATTGGTCACAAAGATATCGACGCGGCCGAATTTGGCGACTGTGGCCTTCACCAGGGCATCTACCTGGTCGCGCCGGCACACGTCGCAAACGACGCTCAATGTATTCGCGCCGCCGCCGATGCGCTGCTCCGCTCCCTTGGTCCGCGCCAGATCACGCGAGCACAGCACCACCTTCGCGCCCTCCTGCAAAAACAATTTCGCTATCGCCTCCCCGATCCCCATGGAAGCCCCGGTAATCACAGCTACTTTGCCTTCTAGTTTCATGCCAGCTTTGTAGTTTGTAAGGGCGTTTAAGTCAAGTCGACCGCACGTTCGCTTCGCTTGAAGATATCGCTTACGCAGCTATGTTCTGACTCGATTTTCTCTGCGCCTCCGTGCTTCCGTGGTGGAATTTCCGATTACACGCGATCACCTGCTCACCAGATCCCCGACGCTGCTATAAAATGAAGCTGTGCCCCTGCTGCCGCTATTCCCGCTCGAAATCGTGCTCTTCCCCGGGGCCCCGCTGCCGCTGCATATTTTTGAGCCTCGCTACAAAGAGATGATCGGCGAGTGTCTTGCCCAGGGCCTGCCGTTTGGGATGGTCCGGGCCAAGGAAAACGCGCTGGCTGCCATCGGGTGTGCGGCGAGTATCGTGAATGTGATCAAGAAATATGAGGACGGACGGCTCGACATTGCCGCGGAAGGCACGCGGCGGTTTGAGATCAGCCAGGTCAACCAGGAGCGCTCTTTTCTGCAGGCTGAAATTACGTATTTTGAAGACGAGCCCTCCACGGTCGGCAAAGGCGCCGTTGACACCCTGGTCCAGTTGCATGAGCAGCTGTTTGCGGTCCTGGGACAAACCGTTGCGATTGAGCGTAACGCTGCGTCGCTCTCCTTTCACCTGGCTCACGAGTTGCCGGTGGACCTGGATTTCAAACAAGCCCTGCTGGAAATGAAATCGGAAGCGGACAGGATTGAAACTCTCACCGAATACTACCGGGCTACTATTCCCAAAGTGGAAAAAACTCTGCTTGCCCGCCAGCGCGCCGGTGGCAACGGGCATGTGCATTGATCTGCGCTTGCCCGGCGTATAATTCTCTCCAGAGGCCCCTTCATGAACCTTCCCCGTACTCTGGGCGAGCTCAAGAAAAGTTCTTTCTCTGAACTGAGGCTGCGCACGCGCAAGGTAAAAGACGAACTCCGCGAAAACCTGATCTCCCGTCTGCGCAGCGGCGAAACCATTTTCCCCGGCATCATCGGCTATGAAGACACGGTTGTTCCGCAACTGGTGAACGCCGTGCTCTCACGGCATAACTTCATTTTGCTCGGACTGCGCGGGCAGGCAAAGAGCCGGATCCTGCGCGCGCTCACCGCCCTGCTCGATCCGCACCTGCCGTTCGTCGCCGGCTGCGAGGTCCACGACAACCCTTACGACCCCATCTGTAAGCGCTGTCGTGAATTGGTCGCCCGGGAAGGCGACAATACGCCCATTGCCTACCTTGCGCCCGGCGATCGCTACGTGGAAAAGCTGGCCACGCCGGACGTGACCATCGCCGACCTGATCGGCGACGTCGACCCCATCAAAGCCGCGCGCGGCGGGCACGACCTTTCCAGCGAGATGACCGTGCATTACGGACTGCTGCCCCGCGCCAACCGCGGCCTCTTCGCCATCAACGAACTGCCTGACCTGGCGGGAAAAATTCAGGTGGGCCTGTTCAACATCATGCAAGAGGGCGATGTCCAGATCAAAGGCTATCCTCTGCGTCTGCCGCTCGATGTGGCGCTAGTCTTCACTGCTAACCCTGAAGACTACACCGCGCGCGGCAAGATCGTTACGCCTCTCAAAGACCGCATAGGTTCTGAGATCCGCACACACTATCCCGGCACGCTGGAAGAAGGCATCTGCATCACGGAACAGGAAGCGTGGCTGCGTCGCGATGGCCTGGAGTTGCACGTGCCCAGGTACGTGCGTGAAGTGGTGGAGCGCGTGGCTTTTCTCGCCCGCGAAGACAAGAAAATCGACAAGCGGTCCGGCGTGAGCCAGCGCCTGCCCATCAGTGTGCTGGAAAACGTGATCTCCAACGCCGAGCGGCGCGCCGTACGCAGCGGAGAAAAGATGATCGTGCCGCGCATTGGAGACGTTTACGCCGCTCTGCCCTCGATCACCGGCAAGCTTGAACTGGAATACGAAGGCGAGATGCGCGGAGCGGATACCGTGGCGCGCGAATTGATCCGCACCGCCGTCGCCAAGACCTATGACACTTATTTCAAAGACCTGAACATGCAGCAGGTGGTGCAGTGGTTTGAACTCGGCGGCGAGATCAAGCTCTCTGACACCGCCAGCGCGCAGGAAGTTCTGGACGGCCTGACGAACATTCAGGGACTGACAGAAAAGCTGACCCCTGTAGGTGTGAAGGCCAAGGAGGCGCCTGAGGTGCTGGTTTCTGCCGCTGAGTTCGTGCTGGAAGGTCTGCACGCGCATCGCAGGATTGGACGCTCAGAAGAACGCGTCTTTGGCGCGGAAAAACAACCCAAACGGCCGGAACGTCCGTTTGAGCGCGGTGAGGACGAGCCGCCACCGCTACGGAATCGAAGACCGTACAACTGAGATTGCTCCCCTTGTCCGGAGCCGAAGGCAAGGGACCCCTATAGCAACAGGGATCTTGGGGGCGACAAGACAAGTGGAACGCGGCGAGGCGGAAAGACTATAGGGTTCCCTCGCTGCGCTCGGGATTTCAGAAGAAATGAAGTACACACGCTACTCCAAATACGTTGCCGACCTTGCCGACGAGATGAGCATGGAGGACCTGCTCAGCGCCCTCTCTGACTACCTGCTCGAGTCGGGCTTCCAGAGCGACTCCATGTACTTCCAGCAGATGGATGAACACTCGCTGGACGCGCTCCGTCAGGCCATCCAGCAGGCGCTGGAGATGGGTGATTTCCTTGACGAGGAAATGCGCGAGCGGCTGGAGCAGATGCAAGCGGAAGGCACCATGGAGGAGCTGATTGAGCGCCTGGTCGAGCGCATGCAGCAGGAAGAACTCATCTCCGTTGACCAGCCTAACGACCCTTCACGCCCGTCGACTTCGCCGGGCCAGACCGGCGAGGCGCAGACCGAGGCGCGGTTTGAAATCACGGACAAGAGCCTGGACTTCCTCGGCTTCAAAACGCTCCGTGATCTGCTCGGCTCACTGGGACGCTCAAGTTTTGGCCGCCATGATACGCGCGATCTCGCCACCGGCATCGAGTCCAGCGGCGCGTCCAAACAATATGAATTCGGCGACACGCTGAACCTCGACATCACCGAGACACTCTCTTCGGCCATCCAGCGCGAGGGGCTGCACCTGCCGTTGAACATCGAATATTCTGACCTTCAGGTGCACCAGTGCGAGTATCAATCCTCCTGCGCCACGGTCGTGATGCTGGACTGCTCGCACAGCATGATTCTCTATGGTGAGGACCGCTTCACCCCGGCCAAGAAAGTGGCCATGGCGCTTTCGCACCTGATTCGCACGCAGTACCCGGGTGACTCACTGTCATTGGTTCTGTTTCATGATTCAGCGGAAGAGATGCCGATCTCGCAACTTGCCCGCGTAAAAGTCGGCCCGTATTACACCAACACGCGCGAGGGCCTGCGCCTGGCCCAGCGCATTTTGCAACGGCAAAAGAAAGACATGAAGCAGATCGTCATGATCACTGACGGCAAGCCCTCAGCGCTCACGCTCGAAGACGGCAGGATTTACAAGAACGCTTTCGGGCTGGACCCGCTGGTCGTCAGCCAGACCCTGGAAGAAGTTTCCCGCTGCAAGCGCGCCGGCATCATGATCAACACCTTCATGCTGGCTTCCGACTATGGCCTGGTCCAGTTCGTGCAGAAGGTCACAGCAATGTGCAAGGGCAAAGCGTATTTCACTACCCCGCAAAATCTGGGACAGTATCTGCTGATGGATTACATGTCACGGAAGATGAAGACCATTCACTAGTTCTTACTCAAAATCCCCATTCGCCTTTTTCGTTCCCACCGTCTCATGCACCACGTCTTTCACCATCTGGCGGCGGAACTTGTCTGCCTGGCGGGTGGCCAGCACGCGGACGCGGCGCGCGGGCAGCGTGACGGGGTCGACCTTCTCGAACCGTCCGCGGTCAATTACAACGTCAAAGCGGAACCAGTCACTGCGGTAGAGGCGCCCAGCGGCGTAGAAGCTGACTGAAGCGGCAATCGTTCCTTCAAATTCGTTTCCGGTAATGGCCAGGATGCGTTCGCCGATGTGCTGCGTCCACGTGTTGCCGCCGACCAGAGGATCGTTGAGGTACTGGCGCTCAAAGGGCATGGCATGCGTCATGGTGCGCAACTGTACCAATTGGAGCAGCACGGCCGCGCGCGCCAGGTTGGTAATCACGATCTTGGCATCTGCGGTGGAGGCCCGTTCCAGGCGCACGTGCAGTTCCGGCGCCCACTCGCGTTCAAACTGCTCGCGCGAGAGTTCCAGTCCGCGATCGGCCGCCTTGGCATAGCGCAGCGTGGCCCGCGCCAGCACCACGCTGAGAATCGTGGTCACAATGGTTGCGGCCACCGGAATGTATTCCATCAGGGTGGAGTAAGGCACACGAGCCATTGCCAGAAGCTGGGTTGCCATGAGCATGGAGACACAGCTTACCGGGATTCGCCAGCTTTCCCGAGATGCGGGACGTGTAGGGGCTTTGGTAACGCAAGGGAGGAACCACGTAAGTGGTTGAAATGACACGGAGAGCCGCTGCGGGCTCCCCTGCCAGGAAACTCCAGGGAATGGCGCAGCTTATCCTTCGGTCTTCACCGCAGCTTCAGCCGCCAGGAAGCCGATCTTGGAATGGGTCCCGTCGCAGAACGGCTTGTTCGTTGAAGCGCCGCAGCGGCATAGTGAGATCGCCTGCTTTCCGCTGATATCAATTTTTTTGCCATCGGCATCGGCGATTTCCATCTGGCTCAGGTCTCCGCTCAGCACATACGGCCCGGTCTTTTTGATCAGGATATTGATTGCCATTCGTTCCTCCAGGAAAATTTACGTTGAAACAATCTAAATGCTGTGCCGCCAGCGTGCAAGCGCGAGAGAATTTGGTAAATCGGTAATTTGGTAATTGAGAAGGGCCGATAAGATCTCGCGCCTTCCGCGTACTTGCAGACCCAGCGTAGCTCATTGACC
>JBGPZS010000252.1:0-5998 GCA_041493865.1 Terriglobia bacterium | reverse complement strand
CTCCAGCCGCCACCACACCGGACTGGGCGTAATCATGGCGGACATCGACAAGTTCAAGCTGTTCAATGACAGCTTTGGCCATACCGCCGGTGACATCGTTTTGAAGGAAGTGGGCGCGCTGCTGCGGCGCTCCGTGCGCACCGAAGACATTGTTTGCCGCTACGGCGGAGAAGAGTTCCTCATGGTGCTGCCGGACACCTCCCTGGAGAGCGTCCGCGAGCGCGCCGAGCTCATGCGCGACGCCATCGCCAAGCTGGAGCTGCAGCATGCCGGGCACGCTCTAGGCAAAATCACGGCATCGTTCGGCATCTCTTTTTCGCAGGACGGAGTGCTCACGCCGGACATCCTGCTGCGCTATGCCGATGAGGCCCTTTATGAATCGAAGCGGCGCGGCTGCAACTGCGTGAGCCTGAGTGATTCCGTAGCCAACCTTCTGGGCGCGGAAAAACAGCTCAAAGAGCCGGCGCCGACTCCGATCACCTTCAAGATCGCGCAAAGTTAATCGCGCGCCGGACTGGAGACAACTCCGGCCTTATTCCGCATTCTTGCCTTGCGTCCGCACCAGCTTTGTGCCCTGGGCCTGCCTGGGCCAATTACTTGTAGTAAACTTGAAATTCGCGCTTGTATAGCTGCATCTATTAAGAGAGAGGCCTTTGCACCGGTACCTGCTGTTTCAGGCCCGCTGATCTTCCATGCATCCGAAAAGTCCAAAAAAAAATCCGCTGGGATACGTGACCTTCGCCCTGCATTCCCATCTTCCCTATGTGGTCAACCACGGGACCTGGCCTCATGGGATGGAATGGCTGCATGAAGCAGCGGCTGAGACGTATCTTCCCCTGTTGCGGGTTTTCGGCGAATTGGAGCAGGAAGGATTGGCGCTTAAGGCGAACGTAAATCTTTCGCCAATTTTGCTTGAGCAACTTGCGCATCCCGTCTTCCAGGACGAATTCCCCAGGTACCTGGTACGCAAAGTCCAGGCCGCGCACAAGGACGCCGACGAATTCACGCTGCAAGGCGAGCCTCACATGGTTGAGGTATCGCGGTTCTGGCAGCAGTTTTACGAGCAGGCGTTGCGCCAGTTCGACGCGCTTGGCTCCAATATCATCCGCGGGTTCCAGCGCTTCTACGATTCCGGAGCCATCGAAATCATTACCTGTGGCGCAACCCACGGCTACTTTCCCCTGCTCGGTACGGACGCATCCATCCGCGCTCAAGTCCAGACCGGCGTGGAGACGCATGAGCGTTTCTTTGGCCGCAAGCCCCGCGGCATCTGGCTGCCCGAATGCGGATATCGTCCGGCCGGCCCATGGCAGTTTCCGGTTTCGCTCAACGAATCCGGCTCTCACTATGGCCGGCAGCCCTTTTACCGCGAAGGCGTGGAGCAGATCCTGGCCGAATACGGACTTCAATTTTTTTATGTCGATACGCACCTGGTCGACAGTTCCACGAAATTCACGCCGTATGAGTTGCTGGCAGGCGACGTTCCGGTAGCGCTGGAAATTGCACCCGAGCGTCCGAAAAAGAATTTCTACCGCCCGTATTACGCCGAAAGTCCTGATCCGGAGGCGGGTGTTGCTTTCTTCACCCGCGATCCTCGTACCGGCGTCCAGGTCTGGAGCGGCGAAACCGGGTATCCGGGCGACGCGCACTATCTGGAGTTTCATAAGAAGCGGTGGCCGGGCGGCAACCGCTACTGGCGCATTACCGGGCCCAAGATCGATCTTGGACTCAAGCAGCCGTACGACCCCGCAATAGCCCTGGAACGGACACGCGAGCACGCAAAGCATTTTGTCCGCATTACCACTGAGACCCTGGAGCATTACGGCAAAAATGGCGCCGGCACGCCTATCCTGACCGCGCCCTTTGACGCCGAACTCTTCGGGCACTGGTGGTTTGAGGGTCCGGAGTGGCTGAAGTGCGTGGCGCTGGAATTCGCGCGGCCGGAATCGCAGATCGACCTGATTTCCTGTCCTGAGTACCTGGATGAGTTTCCTCCTGCCGGTTTCGTGGCCTTGCCGGAAGGATCGTGGGGCGCGGAGAGCAACAACAGCGTCTGGCTGAATGAAAACACCGCCTGGACGTGGAAACATATCTATCCTGCCGAACTCGCTGTGCAGCAAATGGCCAACAGCGGCCTGTGGCACGGCCATGAAACCGCCACACGGCTGGCCAAACAAATCTGCCGTGAACTGCTCCTGCTGGAATCTTCTGACTGGCAATTCCTGATCACCACCAAATCCGCCCGGGATTATGCGGAAAAACGCTTCAATACTCATCTGGACCAGTTCCGCATTCTGCTGGATACCTGGCGCCGTTTTGAGGCGACCCGTCAAATTCCGCCGGAGAAGCTCCAGGAACTGGAAGCGATCGAGCTGCGCGACTCAATTTTTCCCGAAATAGACCCGGAACGCTGGGCCACGGTTGAGGCAGTCCTCCATCAAACACGGCCATAAGTCGTTTGAAAACCTCATGATCTGGCGCGTTGAACCCTTTTCCAAAAAGTTATGCTCTGAAGTAATGTTGCCGTGTGCTGAAAAAAGCATCTAAATAGATGTTGACGTGAGTAGCCAAATCCAAACCCAGGACCAGAACTTTGACGTTCTGGTGATCGGCGGCGGCATCAACGGCGTTGCCATCGCGCGCGAGTGTGCGCAGTGGAGCAAACGCACGCTGCTGGTTGAACAAAACGATTTTTCTTCCGGCACCACCAGCCGCTCCACCCGGATCATTCACGGCGGGCTGCGCTACCTGGAACATGGAGAAATCGGTCTGGTACGCGAGTCGTTGCGCGAACGCGAGCGCCTGCTGGGCCAGTTCCCGCACCTGGTGCGTCCGCTGCAGTTTCTGCTGGCCTTGCCGAAGCAATCTCGCTCCGTGCGACGCAGCTCGCTGGCCATCAGGACCGGCTTGTGGCTCTACCATCGCTGGGCCGGCGGAAAGCGCCCGCCGCACGGCGATCTGACGGCATTTGAGCGCCAACTGGACAACGGCAAGGCGTGGTCGATCTATAACTATGAAGACGCGCAATGTGAATTCCCCGAACGCCTGGTAGCAGAATGGCTGGCGGAGAGCGCCGCGGCCGGGGCCGTGATCTGCAATCACACTCAGCTCCTGGAAATCTCCCGCAGCAACGGGCGCGTGACCGGGGCACGTCTGCGCGACAGGATCTCCGCCCAGGAATACACAATCCAGGCGGCCAACATCATCAACGCTACAGGCCCCTGGGTCGACGCGATCATCGGGGCATCCGGCATTGCCACACCGCGGATGATCGGCGGCGTGCGCGGCTCGCATCTTGTTCTGCCCAGGTTCAGCGACGCGCCCCACCAGGCGATCTACACTGAAGCCGTGGATGGCCGCCCGATCTTTGTGGTTCCCTGGAACGGCCAGCTCCTGGTAGGCACCAGCGAAGTGGCCGATTCCAACAACCCCGACAACCCTCAACCCAGCGCGCAGGAGATTGATTATCTCTTCCAGAGCTTTGTGCGGCTCTTCCCGCGGTCCGGCTTGACCCAGGCAGACATCCGCTTCGCGTTCGCGGGAATTCGTCCGCTTCCCTTCGCTCCGGGGAAAGCTTCGTCTTCGATAACGCGCAAGCATATTCTGCACGACCATGCGCATGAAGGCGCCGCGGGCATGATCTCCGTGATCGGCGGCAAACTCACCACGGCCGCCAGCCTGGCCCGCGAAGTCGTCCGTAAACTGGGCGTGGACATACCTGAGCCGGTCAACGTGTTTGCCTCGCCCACGGCGGAAGAGGACGTGGAATCCAGCGTGCGGCAATGGGCCCGCCTGGTGGCCTGCAAAGCCAAGATTCCCGAAGGCTGCGCCGAAGCGATTGCGGAATGGCACGGACGCCACGCGCTGGCCATCGCACATGCAGCTTCGCTGGACGAGCGTTTGCGCGAACCTCTCTGCCCTCATAGCTGCCATCTGGTAGCGGAAGCGGTGGAAGCCGTGGCGCACGAGTCGGCCGTCACGCTGGGTGACATTCTGCTGCGTCGCGTGCCGGTCGCGCTGGGGGCCTGCTGGTCAGAAGAGTGCAGCCGTGAGGCCGCGCACAAGATCGGGAACGCGCTCGGCTGGGACCAGTCCCGCGTCTACCTGGAACTTTTACGGCTGGAAGAAGAGCGCGAGCAGTTCCTGCATCCTCGGCGCCAGCTCGTGAATCCGAAGCAGGGCTGCGGCGGTGTACAGCCATCGCCGATGCACACGGAAACTGCTTAAGGGGCGAACGCTTCTCACCTCCCATCTCATCCCAATAACTGGTTCTGATCCGTGTCATCCCTGTTTATCAGTGGTAAGATTTTTGGTTTTCCGATCACCCAATTTCCCGATCACGGGCGATCACCCGATCTATACCATGACCTTCTCCATCGCCACAGATGCCGATGCCGGTGCGATTGCTGCTCTCCGCACCGCCGCGGCAGAACATCTGACTCGCCGATACGGACAAGGCCATTGGTCCTCCCCTTCGACGGAACGGGGCGTGTTGCGCGACCTCAGCCGCCCAAAGTTTTCGCGCACCCTCGTCGCGCGTGACGGCCCGGCTATCATTGCCACATTGTGCCTGCAAACCAAGAAACCCTGGGCCATAGACGTAGCGTACTTCACCAGCGTAAAGAAAGCGCTCTACCTGATCAACATGGCAGTGCAACCTGACCGGCAAGGCGAAGGTGTTGGCCGGTTGATCCTCAAAGAAGCTGAATCCCAGGCCAGGGCATGGCCGGGCGACGCTATCCGTCTCGACGCCTGGGACGCTGGCGCGGGTGCCGGGCCGTTTTATGCCAAATGCGGCTTTCGCGAAACCGGCCGCGTGGTCTATCGCAAGGCGCCGCTCAAGTATTACGAGTTAGTGCTGTAAGCCATCCCAGGCAGCGTGGGTTTGACCTGGGCTTGATTGCTCCCGGCAACGCTCTGGTAGTACTCTGTTGCGGTTGTTTTTATTCTTCCGCAGTACCAGCTAAGTTAGCGTTAGCTCCCTCCTTGGCGCTCTCGTTGACGGTAACTCCAGTGGGCCCGGCCCAGAAAGCAGAGAGGTAACCATGTCAACCGACCATGCATGTTACGTGATCATTGACAACAGCAGGAATCCAAACCCATTAACGCTGGTCTCCGTGGATCCCAAGCACGGCAAGTTTGTGGGAACGCAGCCACAAACCGTGCCTCCCCGAGCTACCTTGCAGTTGGAACTGGACTCCACCAGTGATTTCGAGGGGCCTTCCGCCACCTTGGTTTGGGTTACGGACACTGGTTCGAGACGGGCGACAATCACCATGGGGTTTGCCGACAGTTTTGTTGAAGCCAACGAAGCGACGCTAAACGTAAGCGGCACGCCGGTGGCATTGCTGACCTACGGCGTGAGCTACTTCTATGCTTCGTCGGGCAACGCCACTCAGCCGATGCAGCGCGATGCCGTCCCAACTGGGGGAAACCCGGTGCGCGTCAACTACTCTATCGTGCAAAACGCATGGGCCAACCAGCCTGCACAGTGGTTGCTGCCGGGAATCAAGCGGGTAGTGTGGTACATGCTGGAAAACCGCAGTCTTGACCATCTTCTCGGGCAGCTCTACACGGAGAAAACTCCACCACCTCAGCATTTCTACCCACCCGGGAGCCCGCCTAAGTTCAACGGCCTGGGCGCCAACCCGACATTTTCCAATACGTACGCCAATCAAACGGTCAAAGCCATGCCGGTGCTACCCGGAAAGGACGACACTCCTAACCCCGATCCTGGCGAGGAGTGGGAGCACGTGAACGTGCAGATCTATCCCAATTGGCCTTTCAAATCGAATCCCATCATGGGCGGATTCCTGCAGGACTACTTTAGCCAGGGTCCCGGCGATCTCGCCCAGATCATGCGGTTCTACACGCCGCAGCAGGTCCCAGTGATCAGTTACCTGGCGCAAAAGGGAGCGGTTTCAGACGCATGGTTCTGCAGCGTTCCCACAGAGACATACGCCAACCGGGCGTTCTCCATTTCCGGCACCTCGGATGG
>JBGPZS010000518.1:0-3144 GCA_041493865.1 Terriglobia bacterium | reverse complement strand
GTCATGAGCTCACGCATGGCTTTGACGACCAGGGCAGCAAATTCGATGCTCAAGGAAACCTCACCAACTGGTGGACCCAGGCTGACCGCGACGAATTCGAAAAGCGCACCGGCTGCATCGCCGATGAGTACAGCTCGTTTGTCGCCGTGGACGACGTTCATCTCAATGGGCGACTCACTCTGGGCGAAAATACAGCCGATAACGGTGGATTGCGCATCTCACTTGCGGCACTCCGTATTGCCATGGCCAAGGACGCAAAAGCTGCCCAGGAGAAGGATGGTTTTACGGCCGAGCAGCGCTTCTTTCTCGGCTTTGCCCAGGTGTGGTGCCAGAACTCCACGCCGGAAAGCTCGCGCCTGCTGGCCAAGACGGACCCGCACTCGCCCGGCCAGTATCGCGTGAATGGTACGTTGCAGAACAGCGCGGACTTTGCCAAAGCATTCGGCTGCAAATCCGGCCAGAAAATGGTCAGCGCCAACGCCTGCCACGTCTGGTAACTGTTCAGCTCAAACAACTCTCACTGCCGCATCTTTCCTGGTGCGGCAGTTTTTTGTGCAGTTGAAATTCTTTGCACACTGCTTGGAACTGCCGCCGGAGCAACCGGATTTATTCCACGTACCGTTACCGGCGGAATCGCAGCTTACTTTCGTAACGTACCTGCCTATATCAAATGGGGATATAACCTCTTCATTGAAAGCCGCTCCGTCGGAATAGGAAAAGGGGCACCCCAAAGGTCCCTTCGTTGTACAGGGTATGGAAGATAAAAGGCACATTAAAGTGCAGGGAATCCGCTTTGCGCGGTCGCTGCAGACGCTCGTAAAGATGGTCAACATGTTTTCTGCTGACCACAAAAGCGCTGCGGGACTGTTGCAGCGGAGCTATGACTTTCTCAACCCGCTGGTGAAACAGTCGCGCCATCTCACGCTCGGTTTTGTCGACCAGCGTGTCCTGCTGAACAACATTCTCACCGCGGAAGAGAGCCTTAAGCCGCTGGAAAACGAATTTCTGAAGCGCGGCATCGGCGCGGTGACGTTTGAAGCCGGCATCACGCTGGCGGCCTATAGGAACGCCGTTGGCGCGATCTCCGCCAATCTCAAGTTGATTGAAGAAAACGGCGGCTTGCTGCCCTTTCTGGAGCAAAAGCAACTCGAGTTCGTCAGGGTCTTTCCCGCTGCCAAAACGGAAACGCGTAATCAGGATGGCGATACCGTACTCGAAATGGGGTCGGAAGAATATCTGATTTCCAAAGCGCTCAGCAGCATGAATTCCGGGCTTCCCCACGGCATCGAAACGCTCCTGACGCAAATGGAGGGCGCCGGGACCGGAGGGGGCTACGGCTTCGGTCAAGGGGATGGATCAGGTGGCGGTGGGAGCAACAGCGGCGGTGGTGGAAACGGCAGCGGAAGCGGGGGCGGCCCCAACAGCGGCGTGGCCGTATACAACGGCAGCGGAAGCAGTGGCGGGCCGGGCTATAACGGCTACTTGATGGAAATGCAGCGAGTGGTCGAGCAGAAGTTTGAGGCGTCACTCAACAACCCGGAAGAAGATCCGCACAAAGCATATGTTGAGCTGGCCAAAATGTTGCGCAACGTGCGCCCGGATTTTGTTGTTTCCAACCTCATGGCCGGCAAAACGGGTGATGGGGAACCGAACCAGGAGGAAGTAACGGCTGAGGTATTTGAGGATACCGCCCTGCGCTGGGCCCTGCGCCGGCTGGCAGCGACTCCCAGCGGTGAAGAGGCGGTCATCGTGGAAGAGCAGGTGTTTCGCGTTCTCATGCGCAGCCTACAGGCCACGCATTCGGCCGCGCGTCTGGCGCAAAAGCTGGCCCAGTTTGCCCAGGAATATGCCCTGCCCCGGCAGACCTACGAACGCATTCATGAAGAAATCCGGTGGATCACGCTCACGCCGAAGCAGAAACTGCGTGAACTGCTCGCCATCAACCACTTCACCGCGGCGCAATTTCGCCGCTGCATGGAGTTGATCAAAGAGCTGGTCCGTCTGGGCAAGCCGGGGGACGCGGTTGCTCTGGGCGTCCAGTATTTTTCCATTTTTGGCGACTACCTATCGTTGGAGATCACTGAAGTCGGCCGCATCCCTGAGCTGCTGCGAAATCTGGCGGGAACTCAGGGTGAATTCTGGGATTTGGCCGCAGACAGATTGGTTCAAGCGCTTGCCTCGCGCAAGGTGAACCAGTTGGTCCATGTGCAGGTGGTCAATGCTTTGGTCGCTCTGGCCAAGATAGCAGCCACCTATGAAGATTTTTCGCTGGTCCGGAAAGTGGGCACCGCCTTGGAGGAGAGCGCCGCGCATGACCAGACCTCACATACCAAGTGCTGCAGCGCCAGCATTTCCAACTTGCTGCAGCCTTCGGCGGTGGACCGCATTGCTGAAATCTTTCTCGACAAGAAGAATGAACCGGCCTGGATCAAGACCGTGGCCGGAATCCTGCGCTGGGCTGGAACGGGGGCTATCGAACGGCTCTTTGTGGCCCTGGACAAGGAATTGGTCGCGGGCAATCGACTGGCGCTGATACGGTTGCTGGGACGGATTGGCCCGGCTGGTCTTCCCGCAGCGCGCGAGCGCATGAAGCATAAGGAATGGTACGTCGTGCGGAACGCATGCAAGCTGCTGGGCGAATTGAAGGACCCGGAGCTCCTGCAGCATATTGCTCCTGTCTTTGAAAATGCGGATGAGCGCGTGAAGAAGGCTGCGCTGCAGGCCGTGAAGGAAAGCAAGCTGCCTGGGCGGGCCGCGGTGATTGCCAACGCGCTTCCGCTGCTCTCTCCGCAACTGCTGGAGGACGCTCTGTGCGAACTGATGCACCAGGCTGACTCGGAAAGCCTGCCCGGACTGGAAAAGTTCTTTAACTCTATCGCGGCCAAGAACGGCAAGGCGCTGCGGCTGGTGATCAACGTGATTGCCGCCATCCCGGACGAGCAGGCCGTGAATTTGCTCTCCAAGATTTCCTACAACGAAATTATTGATGCGGGGCTACGCAAGGCGGCGCAAGAAGCGCTTTCGGCCTGTGCCGCACGCAAGGCCCGCAGGTTCCTGGAGCCTGACGGCATCGATCTGACGCGGCGGTGGGCAACCATAAGCCGTTCTTCCTGACGCAACTCCATTTACATTGCGCGCAGGGCC
>JBGPZS010000516.1:0-3149 GCA_041493865.1 Terriglobia bacterium | reverse complement strand
TTCCGCGGTGGAGCCGGTATCGCGCATTTTCAAGGTCGACTACCTGCATGACTTCGGCAAGCTGATGTTTGCCTTCGTCGTGTTGTGGGCGTATCTCTCTTTCTCCCAGTGGTTGATCATCTGGTCGGGCAACATGCTTTCAGAGATACGCTGGTACATCATGCGGCTGCATAACGGCTGGCAGTATTTCGGGACGATCCTGATCTTCGTCCACTTTGTCTTCCCGTTCGCATTGCTGCTCTCGCGCAATACCAAGCGTAGCAAGCGGCGGGTGGTACTGATTGCTTTTCTGGTTTTGTTCATGCGGCTGGTTGACCTGTTCTGGCTGACCGCGCCTAATTTTTATCCCGGCACAAAAGCCGGCTTGAACAATTTCCAATGGGTGGATGCGGCCATGTATATCATCTGCCCGATTGCCATGGGCGGAATATGGCTCTTCTTCTTTTATCTGGCGCTGAGCAAGCGTTCGCTCATGCCGGTGAATGATCCCGGGTTTGTCGAGATGCTGGAAGCGAAACATGGATAAATTTGAACCTCAATCCGGCGGCGGGCACCTCAAGGAAGGACACGAGGAAAGCGACCTCAGTATTCGCGGCATCGTATTGTTTGGCGTCTTTCTGGCTGCTGGCGGCGTGTTGGCCTTCGTGTTGATGATCGGCATGATCTGGGGCCTGGAAAAATGGGAAAAGAGCAATGAGGCCAAGCTCACCCCCATGGAGCAGCAACTGCAAACCGAGCGTGAGGCGCCGAAAGAAGGCTTGGGTAAAGAAGTCCCTGCCGGTGAAGGCGAGCCCAAACCCGCGCCCGATTGGTTTGGGCGGGGCGCGATGGAAGACCATCTGGGCCAGACTTTTAAAGCGCCTCGCTTGCAATACGATGACGAACACGACATGAGAACTTTCCGCAATTCGGAAGAGAAATGGCTGGACAGCACGGGCAGAGCGGCCGACGGCAGCGTCCATATTCCTATCAGCCGCGCTATGGATATTCTGGCGCAAAGCGGTCTGCGGCCGGTAAGCGGCCCCTTCCAGCCCGCGAACGTGGGAGCGCCGAGCGCTGCTTATCCAACGGGAGCCGCGGATGCCGGACAGCCGGCGCGTGCTCCTGCAGGAGGCGTGAAGAAGTGAAGTGCAGTAACAAAATTCGGAATGTGCTGGCTGCCCTTGTGGTGGCGGCCTGCGCGTCTGCTGCAGCATGGCCACAGACCGCTCCTAAGCTTCAGCCGGGCGATGCCGTGCCTAATCAGAAGCCGTCCATTCTCGACCAGGTGGGGCTGGATCAGCGCCTGGACCAGCAAGTCCCTCTGAATCTGGCCTTCAATGACGAAAACGGCCAGGCCGTGCAGTTGCAGCAATATTTCGGATCGAAGCCGGTGATCCTGATGCTGGTGTACTACCAGTGCCCCATGTTGTGCACGCAGGTGCTTAACGGATTTACCGGTGCGATGAACGGGATTGTGCGCTTCAACATTGGGCGCGAATTCAACGTGGTCACCGTGAGTATTGACCCGCGTGATACGTCGCAGGACGCGGCCACGGCCAAGAAAAGATATCTTCAACGCTATCGCCGGGCTGGAGCTGAACAAGGCTGGCATTTCCTGACCGGCAAGAAGGACCAGATCGATGCGCTGGCCCAGGCCGTGGGTTTTCGCTATGCATGGGACCCGGAGATCCAGCAATATGCGCACGCCAGCGGCATCATGCTGCTGACACCCGCAGGCCGCGTGGCGCAGTACTACTATGGGATTGAGTACGCCCCGCGCGACATACAGCTTGGGCTGGTTGAGGCGTCAAGAGGAAAGATTGGAAGCGTTGTGGACCAGGTGCTGCTGTACTGCTACCACTACGATCCACGGCAAGGTAAGTACGGCGCGGCAGTCTTCAATATTTTGCGTTTGAGCGCCCTGGCCACGGTACTGGCGCTGGGTGGTTTCATGTTGATCATGTTTCGCCGCGATTCGCTTGCTGCCCGACAGGGCCGCATCATCAGGACAGCCGAATAGATGCATTTGAACTTTCCCATTTTTCCGGAGCAGGCCTCGAGCATGGCGAGGCAGGTGGACGCGCTCTACCTGTTTCTGGTGTTGATCACCACCTTTTTCTCACTGCTCATCGCCCTGCTGATCGTCTTTTTCGCTATCAAGTACCGCAGGACCCCGGAGCGGCAAGCGGAACAGATCCACGGCTCCACCCTGCTGGAGATTGTCTGGACGGTGATCCCGCTGGGCATCTCCATGGTGATTTTTGTGTGGGGCGCGGTGATTTATTACCACATGGAACGTTCGCCTTCCCACCCGCTGGAAGTCTATGGCGTAGGCAAACAGTGGATGTGGAAGTTCCAGCACCCCGGCGGCCAGCGCGAGATCAACACGCTGCACGTGCCCACGGGGCGCGACGTTAAAGTCACCATGATTTCGCAGGACGTGATCCACAGCTTCTTTGTCCCCGAGTTTCGCGTGAAGCAGGACGTGCTGCCCAACCGCTATGTCTTTACCTGGTTCAAAGCGACGGTCCCGGGGACCTATCACCTGTTTTGCTCGCAATATTGCGGCACAAAACACTCCGGCATGGTAGGCGAAGTTGTAGTGATGACCCCGGAAGACTACGAAACCTGGCTGGCCAGCGGCAAGGCGGAAGGTTCGCTGGCGTCTCTGGGCGAAAAAGCGTTCCAGCAATATGGCTGCACCACGTGCCATCGTCCGGACTCCGGCGCGCGCGGACCGAATCTGGAAGGCCTGTATGGCCGTCCGGTCCGGCTGGTCGATAACCGCGTAGTGCTGGCGGACGACAATTACATTCGCGAATCGATCCTTGAGCCCAATGCCAAGGTCGTCTCCGGCTTCCAGTCGATTATGCCGACTTTCCGCGGCGTGGTGAGCGAAGACGAGATCATCGCGATCACCGAATACCTCAAGCACCTGGCGCCGCAGCAAGCCAATCCGCTGAACAACCGTTCCACGCCCACGCAGATCCGTGACAGCGAGGTGCCGAACATTCAGCAGCAAAACCAGCAACAGCAGCAACCGCAGGGAACGAAGCCTGCAAATCCGTCTGGGAAGAAACCATGAGTACCGCTACAGCGATCGTTAAGCCGGTGATGCCCGAACGGCATTACCTGAACGACAATTACGGAATCAGATCGTGGCTGCT
>JBGPZS010000152.1:0-8307 GCA_041493865.1 Terriglobia bacterium | reverse complement strand
GCCTGGTTCTCCGCTACCTGGTTTTCAGCTGCCGGCTCTTCTGCCACCAAACCAGTCTCCCGCACCACCTCCTCGGGCTCGACCTCGTCCCTGAGTCCCAGAAAGACGGGTGCTCGCAAGCGATTGTCATTCGTCCATGATGTGAACTTCACCGTGCAGACCAGCTCCGGCTTGACCCATGTGGCTTCGCCGATCTCCTTCGGCGCGTCGCTCAGCACAGGCTTTTTTGTGATCAGAGGCTTGATCATTTCAAACACCGCTTTCAACGACTGCTGTGTAAACCCCGAGCCCACGTTGCCAGCGTAAACCAGCCGGGGCCCCCGGAACGCGCCGGTGTTGCGCGTTCTGGGGTCGAGCTTCTTGTCTTCGTAATAGCCGAGCACGAGCGCGCCGAAAGGTTCGCGCTCACCCAGGATGTAACCGCAGATCACAAAATCCTGCTGGCTGGTGACCTTGATCTTGATCCAGCTTGCGCTGCGCTTTGATTCGTATTTGCTCTGCGCCTGTTTGGCCAGGATTCCTTCCAGCCCTTTGGCCTGCACCGCCTTCAGCAGCTCGGCTCCCTTGCCGGCAAAGTGCTCGGAATAGCGCACGATCTCGCTGGGCAGCAGGATGGACATCAGGAGCCGCCGCCGGTCAATCAACGCGGCTTTGCGCAGATCGTAGCCGTTGAGGTAAAGCAGATCGAAGGCAAAGAAATTCAGGAACGGCGCCGCCATGCCTTTGACCGCCGGTTTGGTCCCGAAGCCGGTCATGTTTTGCAGGCGCTGGAAGCTGGGATTGCCGTTCTCATCCAGCGCAACCACTTCGCCGTCGATGATCGCCGTATCTGCTTTCACGCTGTGCGAAAGTGCTTCGGCCACGGTCGCGAACTGCTTGTCCAGCTTGATGCCGCGGCGTGAGAGCATGCGCACCTTGCCACTCTCGATATAGCAGAGCGCGCGGTAGCCGTCCCACTTCACTTCGTACAACCAGTCTGTTCCTGACGGCACGGTGCCGCTCAAGGTCGCCAGCATTGGCTCCAGAGAAGCGGGCATTTCAGCTTTGACCGCGCCTTCAATTGAAGAAAGCTCTCCTGGCCCTTGCAGCACGCTGCGCGTGTCAGACTCCGGGTCCCAGCCTTCACGCACGGCAAAATCTTTCTTCTTGATCAGCAGCCAGTCTTTGCCCTTGGCTCGATTGGTGCGGACCAGCGCAAATTCGCCGACGATCTTGTGTCCATGAAAGCGCAGCTTGAGATCGCCTGACTCCCACATTTGCGCCGGAGTTTTAGGGCCTATCCATTCGTATGTGCCGCGGTCCCAAAGCGTGACGTTGCCGGCCCCGTAGTTGCCGCTGGGAATAGTGCCTTCAAAACTCCCGTAATCGAGCGGATGGTCTTCCACATGCACCGCCAGACGCTTGATCGCGGGGTCAAGAGTGGGGCCGTTGGGCAGCGCCCAGGACTTGAGCACGCCGTCCATTTCCAGCCTCAAGTCATAGTGGAGACGTCGGGCACTATGTCGTTGAATAAAAAAGCGCTTGCCCTCGCCTTCGGTTGGCTTGGCCGGGGGTTCCGGAGTGCGCGAGAAAACCCTTTTTCGCCCGTATTCTTCTAGTGACATAGCCTATTGGGAAGATTGTATTGCACCGTTTTTTGTGCTCTTATACCACTCTACGCCCTAATATTGGAGAACATTCAAAATGGCCAGCACCGTATGGAAGGGACACCTGACTTTTGGTTTGCTGTCGCTTCCAGTCAAATTGTACAGCGCAGCCCGCAGCGAAACCGTCGGCTTCAACCAGCTCCACAAGGCCGACAACTCCCGCGTCAAGCAGGTGCTTTATTGCCAGCTTGAGGACAAAGCCATCCCGCGCAGCGAGATCGTGAAGGGCTACGAATACGAAAAAGATAAATACGTCGTGATCGACGACGAAGATATCAAGAAAGTGGCGCCCAAGACGGCCAAGACCATGGAAGTCCTGGAATTCGTGAAGGCCTCTGAGGTAGATGCCATCTTCTTTGAAAGCTCCTACTACATGGCGCCGGACGAAGCCGGCGAAAAGCCCTACGCCCTGCTTTTTGAAGCGCTACGCCAGAGTGGCTGCGTGGGCGTGGCCAAGATCGCCATGCACAACCGCGAGCACATTGTGGTGCTGCGGCCCGGGCCAAAGGGCATTCTGCTGCACACCATGTACTATCCTGACGAAATCCGCCAGGTGGAAGAGTTCCGGACGGACACCAGCATCGTAAAAGAAAAAGAGCTGGAGATGGCCAAGATGCTGATCGATTCTCTGCTGGCCGCCTTCGAGCCGGAAAAATACAAAGATGGCTACCGCGAAAACCTGATGGCCATGATCCAGGCCAAAGTCGAAGGCAAGCAGGTGGTGGAAACGGTGGAGACCAAGCACAAAGCGCCGGTGATCGATATTCTGGAAGCCCTGAAGATGAGCCTGGCCGAAGTGAAGAAGCCGATTCGCTCTTCGACCGGCATACCCGCTGTCCCCGTGGAAGAAGCTGCTCCGGCAAAGAAAGGCCGCAAAACCGGCGGTTAGGACCAGCAGGTTTTCAGCGCTTCACTTACTGAGCCTTGCCTGGCGTGACGGTGACCGCTTTGTTCTTCTCAAAGGTCACTGTCACCGGCTTGCCCGCGTTGGCAAATTCAACCGTGCGATTGCCATACTCTCCGGTATCGGCGCTCATGTTGGTTCCCAGGGCAAAAGTGGCCTGCAATTCGCTCATTCCCTGCTTGGCCTGGTGCTGCTCGATGGCGCTCCATGTGTCGGCCGGCCAGTGTTTGTAGAGCTCGCGTGGATCGTCGAAAAAGAAAATATCATTGGAGCCGAAAGTATAATCGTCGCCTGTATTCACGCCGAAGGAAGCAGCGTACGTGCCCGGTGCTCCCGCCATCTCAAACACGGCCATGATCTGCTTCTGGACCACTGCTATTTGTCCGGGCTTAAGCGAGACCGGCTGCCGTTGCAGCACTACGTCTTTGACCTGCAATTTGGCCACAGGAGGCAACAGACCGGCCTCCCGCTTGAAGTTCACGGTGTGTGTGGCCGTGTCATATGGATAGTACGGAATCAGGTTCCCGCTCTTCACCCACACCGGCTTGCCGGCCATCTCTTTCTTGGCCGACTCCACGTTATAAGGAAAGATCTTGTGTGGTGCGACGTAGTCATCCTGGTTGGAGGAGTACGTCATCTGCACCTTCTTCGGTGGCTCGCCTCGGTCGCGCCTGCTGTAGACGATGTATCCTATCCAGCCAACGGCAACCACCACAACGTTAACCAGATTTATCTTGATAACTTTTTTAAGATCGGCATCCATCGTGAAATTAATGTATCACGGGGCGAGCGCCTTTTGTGCGTCCCAAGGCCGGGCTGATTTCTGCCCTGGAAGCGCAATTTGGCCAAGTACTAAGTGCTAGCCGCTTGACTCTCCGCTACAGCGCTACAAGCCTGCTCGCCCCCAGGACCAATCCCAGCGTGACATTCCGGAGAATTTCCCTTCTGAGGGTTTGTCGTGGTATCAGCCATCGGGTACGGCCTTACAAGAAAAGGACGTCCGATTGGACAGTTTCTTTCCTCAGTTGAAGCTGATCCTTGCTATGTATGTGTTGAGAAGCAGCTCACTTCTTGATCGGGTACCGCTCGTCCAGTGCCAGATTCAGCTCCAGCACATTCACTCGTGGCTCTCCCAAAACGCCAAATTGTCTTGGTTCTGTGTGCGCCGCTACCAGCGCTGCCAGCGCCTTCTCGT
The DNA here is from genome assembly GCA_041493865.1 of Terriglobia bacterium. Classification (GTDB taxonomy): domain Bacteria; phylum Acidobacteriota; class Terriglobia; order Terriglobales; family Acidobacteriaceae; genus Angelobacter. The sequence continues at coordinate 4,562 of JBGPZS010000152.1, read as the reverse complement.
CGATACCACGGGCCCTGGCCACGCGAAGCATCTGAAATTCGGCTGCCGCAGGAGTCATGTGCGGATCAAGTCCTGAACCGGACGTAGTAACCAGATCAACAGGCACCGCCCGTCCCGGATTCTCGGCCTGCAGGGCCGCAACGTCTGTCCTCACGCGATCAACAAGTTTCTGGCTGGTTGGGCCCAGATTGCTCCCGGAAGAGTTGTCCGCAGCGTATCCGTTCGTCCCCGCGACGGACGGACGCGGATGAAAGTACTGCAGGCCAGTGAATGGCTGGGCGATAATTCGCGAGCCGACCACCGAGCCGCCCTTTGTAACCAGTTGGCCGTTGGCCTTGTCCCTGAAAAACACCTGCGCCAATCCCGTGACCACGAGCGGATAAAAAACTCCCAGCAGCACCGTGGTTGCGATGGTGTAAAGAACAGCAGTGATCAAATTTTTCCTCATCTAGTTCCCCTCTGCTTATGCCAGCCCCAGCCCCCGAATAATCAGATCGATGACTTTGATTCCGATAAAAGGCACGATCACCCCGCCAGCGCCGTAAAGCAGCAGATTGCGTCGCAGCAGAGCTTCCGCGTTCATCGGTCTGTATTTCACGCCACGCAGGGCCAGCGGGATCAGGGCAACGATGATGAGCGCGTTAAAGATTACCGCCGAAAGCACGGCCGATTGCGGCGTAGCCAGGTGCATGATGTTCAGCGCATTCAGTACGGGAAACGTTGCGGCGAACATCGCCGGGATGATGGCAAAATATTTGGCCACATCGTTGGCGATGGAAAAAGTGGTGAGCGAGCCGCGCGTCATCAGCAACTGCTTGCCGATCTCCACAATTTCCAGCAGCTTGGTCGGATTGGAATCCAGGTCCACCATGTTGCCGGCTTCTTTGGCTGCCTGCGTGCCGGTATTCATGGCCACGCCCACGTCTGACTGGGCCAGGGCCGGAGCGTCGTTGGTGCCGTCTCCGGTCATCGCCACCAGCTTGCCCTCGGCCTGCTCTCGCTTGATCAGGTCCATCTTGTCTTTCGGAGTGGCCTGGGCAAGAAAATCGTCTACACCCGCTTCTCGCGCGATGGCCGCTGCGGTCAGCGGATTGTCCCCGGTGATCATGACGGTGCGAATTCCCATGGCGCGAAGCTGCAAAAAACGCTCGTGAATCCCGCCCTTGACGATGTCTTTCAGATGGACCACGCCCAGCGCGCGATTGTTCTCCGCCACCACCAGCGGCGTTCCACCTGAACGCGCTATGGTTTCAACGCTCGCCTGCACTTCTTTGGGCAACACGCCGCCGTTTTCGCTGAGATACTTCTGGATCGCGTCGACAGAGCCTTTGCGTATCACCCGGCCGTCAAAATTCACGCCGGACATGCGGGTTTGCGCCGTGAAAGGCACAAATTGGGCGTGCGCCGTAGCCAGATCTCGTCCGCGCAGGCCGTATTTTTCCTTCGCCAGCACCACAATCGACCTGCCTTCCGGAGTTTCATCCGGCAACGATGAAAGCTGCGCTGCATCGGCAAGCTGGTCATTGCTCACGCCAGGCGCGGCGACAAAGTCAGTAGCCTGGCGGTTGCCAAACGTGATGGTTCCGGTCTTGTCCAGAAGGAGCGTGTTCACGTCGCCCGCGGCCTCCACCGCCCTGCCGGACATCGCCAAAACGTTGTGCTGCACCAGCCTGTCCATCCCGGCGATTCCAATCGCAGACAAGAGCCCGCCGATGGTAGTTGGAATGAGACAGACCAGAAGCGAGACCAGAACAAAAATGGTCTGTGGCGAGCCTGAATACATCGCAAACGGCTGCAAGGTCACCACAGCAAGCAGAAAGACCACGGTAAGTCCGGCCAGCAAAATGTTCAACGCGATCTCATTCGGTGTCTTCTGCCGCTCCGCGCCTTCCACCAGTGCGATCATGCGATCAAGAAACGTCTCGCCGGGATTGGATGTAATCTTGATTTTAAGCTGGTCGGAAAGCACACGCGTGCCGCCCGTGACCGCAGAACGGTCGCCACCGGACTCACGTATTACCGGCGCTGACTCACCGGTGATGGCGGACTCATCCACGGAAGCCACGCCGTCGATTACCTCTCCGTCACCGGGAATGGTTTCGCCTGCGGAAACGATTACGACTTCCCCAGCGCGCAGTTTGGAGCTGGGCACTGTCTCGCTGCGTCCATCGGGAAGCAGTCTGTTGGCCATGGTTTCTGATTTTGCCTTGCGCAGGGTTTCAGCCTGCGCCTTGCCCCGCCCCTCCGCCATGGCTTCAGCGAAGTTGGCAAACAGCAACGTAAACCACAGCCACAACGTGATCTGGAGGTTGAACCCGAATCCTGGCTGATGCCCTACCGCATTTTTTACCAGGAGTGCTGTGGTGATCACGCTGCCAACTTCCACCACGAACATCACGGGATTGCGCATCATGGTGCGGGGACTCAATTTCACTAGTGCGTCAATCAAAGCCTGGCGCACGATCCGGGCGTCCCACAGCGATCTCGACTTGGTTTCCTTTGCCATCGATTGCCTCTTAGAAAGTCTTTCCTGCATTCATCAGCAAGTGCTCCAGAATCGGGCCCAAACTGAGCGCGGGAAAAAACGTCAGCGCGCCCACAATGATGATCACTCCCACCAGCAGTACGGTGAACAACGGTGTGGTCACCGGAAAAGTGCCCGTCGAAGGCGGAACAATCTTCTTGCTCGCCAGACTGCCCGCCACAGCCAGCATGGGCACGATCATCAGGAATCGCCCAGTCAGCATGGCGAATCCCATGGCAAGGTTGTACCAGCGGTTCGGGCCCAGGCCGGCGAAGGCCGAGCCATTGTTTCCCGTGCCGGAAGTAAAGGCATAGAGCATTTCGGACAAACCATGCGGGCCGCTGTTGGTGAGGGTAGCCAGTCCAAAGCTGGGTGACAGTGCTGACACAGCGCTGAACACCAGGATCGCAAGCGGAAAGATCAGCACGTACAGCATGGCCATCTTCACGTCATAGGCTTCAATTTTCTTGCCCAGGTACTCCGGTGTCCGGCCCACCATCAGGCCGGCGATGAACACCGCGAGGACCACAAAAATCAGCACGCCGTACATGCCCGCGCCAACGCCGCCAAAGATCACCTCGCCCAGCATGATGTTGACCAGCGGGACCATTCCGCCCAGCGGAGTAAACGAATCGTGCAGTCCGTTCACCGCCCCGCAGCTTGCGTCAGTGGTCACCGTGGCGAAGAGCGCAGAATTGGCGATCCCAAAGCGGACCTCCTTGCCCTCCATGTTGCCGCCGGGCTGCATCGCGGAGACTCCCTGGTCCGTCCCGGCCAGGAGCGGGTTGCCGCGTGCCTCAGCCCAGTACACCGTCGTCACACCGGCGGCAAAAAGCGCGGCCATGGCTGCGAATACCGCCCAGCCATGCTTTTGCGATCCCGTCATCCGCCCCAGCGTGTATGTGAGACCTGCTGGAATGGCGAAGATGAGCACCATCTCAAAGAAGTTGCTGAATGGTGTGGGATTCTCAAACGGATGGGCGCTGTTGGCATTGAGAAAGCCGCCGCCGTTTGTGCCCGCCATCTTGATGGCTTCCTGTGACGCGATCGGTCCTTGCGCAATGACCTGATCGGACACGGTGTCCATCATCGGCTTCCCGTCGGGACCCATCACGGGCTTGCCGTCCTGCCCGACCGCTGCCACTTGTTGCTGCTCGACGATCTTTGCCGTGTCATAGGGCTTGAAGTTCTGAATCACCCCTTGCGAGACAAGCACCAGCGCCGCCACCAGCGAAAGAGGCAGCAGCACCCACAAAGCAGCGCGTGTGGTGTCTACCCAGAAATTGCCGATGGTCTCTTTCTCCCTCCGTGCAATCCCACGGATAAAGGCCACCGCCAGGGCCATTCCCACCGCGGCTGAAGCAAAGTTGTGATACGCCAGGCCGGCCATCTGCGTGAGATAGCTCATCACCTGCTCGCCGCTATAGAACTGCCAGTTGGTGTTGGTGGTAAATGACGCAGCGGTATTGAAAGCCAGGTCCGCAGGCACCGCGGCGAACTTCTGCGGATTCAGCGGCAGCCACCGTTGCGCCCGCTCCAGCAGGTACAGCACCAGCATCGAGACCCCGCTGAACAGCAGCATCGCCGTGCAGTATTCCGTCCACCGCATTTCACGGTCTTCATCGACCCGTGTGATCTTGTACAGGAGTTTCTCCACCGGTCGCATCACCGGGTCCAGCCACGTGCGCTCACGGGAAAAAACTTTTGCCATGAAGGTTCCCATGGGTTTTGTAACCAGCAGGACCGCCGTGAAATAGAGAAAAATTTGCAGCCAGCCGTTGAGTGTCATATCAGAACTTCTCCGGCCGCAACAATGCGTAAATCAGATAGACCATTAGAAATAGGCTGACGATCAGGATTGTGGCGTTTTCCAGGTTCATAAGCGCCTCACTTCAGCTTTTCACAGGCGGTTGTGTAAGCAATCGCGACGGCGAAAAACAGGAGCGTAAAGAGAATCATCAACAGATCCATAATCAAAGTCCTCGACAGCTCCGAACTTAACAATTGCCAATTAAAATTTCACCATCACCGCAAATCT
>JBGPZS010000090.1:0-10740 GCA_041493865.1 Terriglobia bacterium | reverse complement strand
GGATACTTCCAGTCAAAGACCTTCGTCCACGGCTGGAACCACTCCAGTTCTTTGGCCGCGCCGGCCCAGAACGCTTCGGGATCGTCCACGGAACGTTTGTATTCCGTTGCGTAATCTTTAAGCCGCGCGTTGTCCACCAGCGATTTCGGCGGGAGAAGTTCGTTTTCTGCGTGTAAGAGCTGCTCTATGCCTGCTTCCGAGTGGACGACCGCCATGACTCCTCCTCGATGGTGCGCGGCCACGTTCCGCGGCGGCGCGAGCCCATTGTACGCCGCCAGATACTATTAGCGCCGATCATAAGCCGCCCCGTCGACAGCGTGATGTGATTGACATCACGTCCGCAGCGAGACTCGTGTATATAAGAGATGGGAGTGTTAGATGTCATCCACGTCCACCTCGGTTGTCGCGACGGCGGTTCTGGTGGCAGCAGCTATTGCGCTGGTGTTCCGTGGCGCCCTCTTTGGAATTGGGCCGGTAAGCATATCGTTGCAGGCAGCGGGATTTGCGCTGGTGATTTGGGCGCGCCTCACTTTCGGCATGCGCAGCTTTCATTATGCCGCCAACCCAACGCAAGGCGGACTGGTCACCAACGGCCCATACCATTATGTTCGTAATCCGATTTACGCGGGTGCGTGGCTGGTAATCTGGACTGGCGCCGCCGTCCACTGGTCGCCCGTGAATGCTGCGCTGGCCGGCGTGGTGGCCGTGACTTTGTTGATAAGGATTTATTGTGAAGAGCAGCTCTTGCGTAAGGAATATCCAGAATACGCCGGCTATGCGCGAAAGACCGCCCGCCTGATTCCGTTTGTCGTCTAGCTGCTAATGTCGCCTGGCACTGATAACACGCCGCCGCAGGGTTCTTCTTGTCCGCGATCATCCGCGCCGGTCCCAGGCAAGCATTTCCCTGATCAGTGTGATCAGCGCAAATCAGTGGTGAGATTCCCGACTACTCAAACTGCTTCCTGAACTCCGCCATCTGCTGTTTCAGCTCCGCCACTTCTTTTTGCAAGCCCGCAACCTGCTCTTCGAGCTGCGTGATGCGCTCGGCATCCGCAAAGCTGTCACCAAAGGAAGCGGTCTCCGCCGGCGGCTCCCACGCTTCCACGTCGCCTGCGAGCAGGTGCGCGTAGCGGATCTCCTTCGTTCCTGGACGCCGGCCCAGCGCCTTGGCCAGCGGAGGCTCGCGCCGCATGAGCTGTTGCAAGCCGGAGAGCACCTCGTCCAGGTCTTCGAAGCGATGCATACGCTCGGTGCGGCCGCGCAGCTCACCTGGCGTCTGCGGGCCGCGCAGCAGCAGCACGCACAGGATCGCCGTCTCCGGCCGGGTAAAATTGAACACCTCTTGCATCTGGTGCTCATATTTCGTCACCCGGCTGTCCGCGCCGCCGGCCGTACCGGCAAGCCTCTTCTCACTCAGGTTGCGCAGCGCCAGCCGCACCGTCTCTTCGTCAAAGCTGGTCACCGGCTCGCGATTGTTCCTCTGGTTGCAGGCGTTGATAAGGGCATTCAAGGAAAGCGGGTAATAATCCGGCGTGGTGATGTCTTTCTCCACCAGCGATCCGAGCACCCGGGCTTCCGCGGCATTGAGAGTAATATTCACGTTAACCAATTTATCAGGAGCGCTCAGATCATCGTGTCGAGAGTTGGATTCTAGAGGGGAATTGGTGAGCCATGATGCCTACTGTCGCAACCTGTCTGAATTCAGATGCTCTAAGGACTCGACGATTCCGATGTACGAGTTACAAACTTCTTCGCTGATTGCTGGACCGGGGTTCCCATGCACAGTTTGATTCCGCAGCCGTACTAGTAGCTGCCAATCCGCTCCATCAGGCAGGCGCAACTTTCGCTTCCGCAACAGAATTTTGAAAAGCTCTGACAGGGAATAGTACCGTAGTGGTTTTTCACGAAAATAGGAATAGCCCAACTCTGCTACCGCACATTGTCTTAGAACCTCGAAGAGGTGGTTCGAGGCGGCAATCAACCCAGCATTATAGTGCTTAAGCCTGCACAGGGTGCGCGCCTCACCTAGCTTATTCGGAGAGAGCGCTGCCGATAGCATATCGATCAGCTCGGCCTTCAATTTCGCGAACCCGGCTTCGCTCTTGCTGTTATAACGGATGACTTGAGCATAGCTCAGAACCTCGGGGACCGTCATGCCCCGGCTCGCCAAGACGATGACGTGTTTGTCCGCCTGAGGCTTTGCTTGAAGGAAAATGGGTATCCACGGCGCTTCAGCATCGAAGTTCCAAATGATAATGTCCGATTGCAGAGCAGCTTCCTCCATGGCCTCTGCTAAATGGTCACCACTCGCTTTTGATTCACAATCCGTGAGGGTAAGAAACGTCAGATTGACCTGGCGAAGCGCTGGCGCGATCAAGTCGTTGAAAAGGAGCCCAAAGCTACCTGCGGGTTTGTTAGCTATGAATACTCGGGGCGGTTCTATTGCCCGAGCTGATGCGGCGGCCCTTGTTATCACCCCTGGTTCTTTCCCGGTGATGCCCCAGAGGAGATTCACCGCTCCAGCATTGGGCCACCCAGTCCTCAAGTCCACCCATTGATTACCTCTCAGGAACAGCGGAATTTCTGGAGCAGCCTCGGAGCCTGGCAGTAGCACAGGAATGACGGGACACCCGCGTCTCACCTGTTCGCTCAGGGCAGCGCGCATTTCTGGGATCTCCCACGGACCTAAATTGCCTTGACCAACGAAGACCGCGACGGAATTGCTGCACTGCAGCGCCTGCTCTAGTGCTTCCTGCCACGGCAGGCCAGGGCGGAGCTTCCACTTATCGAACCATACAGCCAGAGCCTGTTCTCTGAGCCAATTTGCAATCTGTTCCACGATTGCCCGATCAATGGAACGGTAGCTTAGAAAAACATCATATGTCTGGTCCGCCATTACGAGTTTAGATTTTAGTTCCGGAACAGCGCTCTTGCCAACGCGCTTGCAGCCGATCTAGCCATCGGAGCAGCAGATTCCAGGTAAGCACCCAAGCCCCCAAACCTGGGCGCTAGAGCTGGTTGCATTGAGTGACCCGGAAAAGTTCAAGTCTGGTACTGTGGCCAAATTCGCCTTTAGAAATGCCGGTGTGTGATTTGCATCACTGTTTTATAATAGTGAGTTTCCCCTCATGGCTATAAAGAGTCGATAATAGAAGGGTAATTACGGCTGAGAAGCCGATCAGGGCACATTCATGGCGACGACAGTCGAGCTCGGAGTACAGGAAAAAGCGGCACGCACGGCACAGCCGGGCCGCAAGGTCAACGATTTCAGCATCCAGGTGGCCACGGTGAACGGTTCAGGTTCGCAGTCGGCCAACACTGTTTTGCTGCGCAGCATTTTCCAGATGGGCGTGCCGGTCTCCGGCAAGAACCTGTTTCCTTCGAACATTGCCGGGCTGCCCACCTGGTATACCATCCGCGCCAGTAAGCAGGGCTACGTCGCGCGCAAAAAGGAAATTGATTTTCTGGTGGCGATGAACGCGGAGACGGCGCAGGAAGACGTGATGTCGCTTGCGCCCGGCGCGGCCTGTGTTTACGACGAGCCGCTGAACCTCTCCGGCCTGCGCCAGGACATTTCGTTTTATTCCGTGCCGTTTGACAAGCTGGTGGCGCCCGTCTGCCCTGAAGCCAAGCTGCGCCGGCTGGTCAAAAACATGCTCTATGTCGGCGTTATCGATGCGCTGCTGGGCATCGAGCGGGAGGAATCAGAGAAGGCGCTGGCCAAGCAGTTCGGCAAAAAGAAAAAGGCCGCCGAACTCAACACCGCCGCTATTCGCGCCGGTTATGATTACGCGCTGGCCACTTTCACCAAGCAGGACCCTTTCTGGGTGGAGCGCATGAATGCCAACCAGGGCAAGATCATCGTGGACGGCAACGCCGCCGCCGCCCTGGGCTGCATGTTTGCCGGCGTAACCGTGGTGACGTGGTATCCCATTACGCCCTCCAGTTCTCTGGTGGAAACGCTGATCGATTATCTGAAGGAGTACCGCATCGGTCCCGATGGCAAAGCGACCTTCGCCGTCGTGCAGGCGGAAGACGAGCTGGCCGCCATTGGCATGGTGCTGGGCGCGGGCTGGGCGGGTGCGCGCTCCATGACGTCAACTTCGGGGCCGGGCATTTCGCTCATGGCGGAGTTCGTCGGCCTGGGCTATTACGCTGAGCTCCCGGGCGTGATCTTTGACATTCAGCGCGTCGGGCCTTCCACCGGTCTGCCCACGCGCACCATGCAGGGCGACTTGCTCTGCTGCGCCTTCCTCTCCCACGGTGATACCAAGCACGTTCTGCTGCTGCCGTCGTCAGTGGAAGAGTGCTTCACTATGGCAGTTGCGGCATTCGACCTGGCGGAGCAATTTCAAACGCCGGTCTTCGTGCTCTCTGATCTCGATCTGGGCATGAACAACTGGATGGCGCATCCCTTCCAGTACCCTGAGAAGCCGATCGCGCGCGGCAAGGTGTTGAGCGATGAAGACCTCAAGCGCCTGGGCGGCTTTGCCCGCTACAAAGACGTGGATGGCGATGGCATTCCGTATCGCACGCTGCCCGGCGCCAGTCATCCCGCGGCGGCGTATTTCACCCGCGGCAGCGGACACAACGAGAAAGCGCAGTACAGTGAACGTCCTGACGATTATGTGAACAACATGGACCGGCTGGCGCGCAAGTTTGAGACCGCGCGCAAGTTCGTTCCCGCGCCGGTGAAAGAAGTCAGCGGCACGTCAAAGACCGGCATCATCGCCTTCGGCACCACGCACTGGGCCCTGACCGAAGCCTGCGACCAGCTCAGCAAGGAACACAACCTGGCTATGGACTACCTGCGCCTGCGCGCCTATCCGTTCAGCCAGGACGTGCACGAATTCATCAAGGGCCACGATCGCATCTACGTGGTGGAACAAAACCGTGACGCGCAGATGTTCCAGCTCTTGAAGCTTGATGTCCCCCCCGACCAGGTGACGAAGCTGCGCAGCGTGCTCCATTACAACGGGCTGCCGATTGATGCCCGTTCCGTCACGGACGCCATCGTTTCCCAGGAGGCCAGCTAATGTCCGCCACATCCACTCCCACACCAGCGCCTGGTTCTGGTCCGAAGACGAACCACATCGGGCTCACGGTGCTCGACTATCGCGGCGGTAAGACTACGCTGTGCGCGGGCTGCGGCCACAATGCCATCACGGAGCGCATTATCGACGCCATGTATGAGATGGGCGTCCAGCCGGAAAACATTGCCAAGCTGTCCGGCATCGGCTGCTCCTCCAAGAGTCCGGCGTATTTTGTGAACCGCGCGCACGGCCTCAACTGCGTGCATGGGCGCATGCCGTCCGTGGCCACCGGCGTTGCGCTGGCCAACCAGAAGCTGATGCTCATCGGCGTCTCCGGTGACGGCGACACGGCTTCCATCGGCATTGGCCAATTCGTTCACTTGATGCGGCGCAATCTCCCGCTTATCTACATCATTGAAGACAACGGCGTCTACGGTCTCACCAAAGGCCAGTTTTCCGCCACCGCTGACCTGGGCTCCAAGCTCAAGACCGGCGTGATCAACGATCTGCCGCCCATCGATACCTGCGCTTTGGCCATCCAACTGGGCGCGACGTTTGTTGCGCGCTCATTCTCCGGCGACAAGAAGCAGCTGCTGAACCTGCTGAAGGCCGCTATCGCGCATCGCGGCACCGTGATGCTTGACGTGATCTCGCCCTGCGTGACCTTCAACGATCATGAGGGCTCCACCAAGTCTTATAAGTATTCCAAAGATCACGACGAGCCGGTGCAGGATGTGGGCTTCGTCCCCAGCTTTGAGAACATTGACGTGGACTACGATCCCGGCACCACCGCCAGCGTCCGCATGCATGACGGTTCGCAGCTGCGCCTGCGCAAGCTTGACCGCGACTACGACGCCACCAGCAAGGTCGGCGCGCTCACGCTGCTGGCCGAGGCCCACGAAAAAGGCGAGATGCTCACCGGCGTCTTCTACGTGAACACCACCGCGCCCACCTTCATCGAACAGCTCAATGTGACCGAGCAGTCATTGGCAAAAATGACTGAAGACCAGGTGCGTCCCTCGCGCCAGGCGCTGGACGAGATCATGGAAGCGCTGAGATAAACAGATTTGGTAATTGAGTAATTTTGTAATTTGGTAAATTTTCAGCGAAGCTCAACTGGGCTGCCACCAATGCGCGGTCCAGCTGGTTTTCAATTACTCATTTACCAAATTACTTAATTACCAAATATTTTCATGTTGCCCGCTTACTCTACGCAACTTTCCCCTACGTGCTGTGTTCAACATACATATAACGCTCTGATACTTCATCCGAGCTGTTGGCAATGTGGGGAGATGCCCCCAGGGGAATGGGGCCTCTCACTGCGGGACGAGCGATGCAGGAGCGGCCGCGGGTACTTCCGTGGCCGCTTTTTTCAAATTAAAATTGAACCATGTCCACTCCGGGGCCGTTATTTCGCCCGTATGACAGGCTGGTGAAGATCACCATCGGGGAGAGGCAGTTTGAAGTCCCCGATGGCAACATGCTCCTGCGCGCGTTGCAATACCTGTCTCCGGAAGACGTCTCCTACGGCAAGTTCTGCTGGAATGAAGAATGCCAATACTGCCGCGTGAACTATGACCTGGGACCGGACACGCAGAACCGCACCGCAATCTCATGCAAGCTGATGGTGCAGGAAGGCATGCGCGTGACCGAAGTGGCCCAGGAGATCAAGTATTGTTTGCGCAAGCTGGGGTTGGACCTGAAGGTGAAGGAAACGAAGAGTTAACGGCTTAGCGATGGCTGGGCGAGGGGCGGGGGGCCTTGCCCTTGGAGGCCGCGCCCGCGGCCCCCAGTTTTGTAAGACGGTCCCGGGCTTGCAACGCCTCAGGGCTTTTGGGATAGCGGCTGATCAGGCTGCGCAACTCCTGCACTCCGGCATCGCGCTGGCCAAGCTCCAGCAGAGCGTAGCCTTTCTTCAACTGGGCGGCAGCGGTCTTGTTCCCGCCCGGATACTGGTCCAGCACTTTGTTATAGGCCTGGACGGCGCCGTTGAAATTTCCCTGCCGATAAGCAATCTCTCCCAGGTAGAACTGCGCGTTGCCGGCCAGATCTGTGTTGCCGTAGACCTGCAGGTATTGCGTGAACTCCTGCGAGGCCAGGTCATTCTTGTTGGCGTTGTAGTCGCGCAGCCCGTCGTTATAGAGCTGGTCCGCGGGTGGCGCCTGCGGCAGGCTGGCCGCGCCGCCGGGTGATCCGCCACCGGCTGTCTGTCCTGCGGGCGGCGCAGCAATGTTCTGTTGCGCCGTCTGAATGTCGTCCAGTTGTTTGCTCACCTTGGCCAGGCGCGCCTTCAATTCATCCACCGCATCGTGCAGCGCCTGCACCTGCCCGGAGATCTGGTCCACCTTGCTGCCCGCGTCGGTGGTCTGCTGTCCCAGCGTTTTTTGCAGGTTCTGGACGGTGGTCCCCATCTTGTTCACGTTATCGACCTGCTGCGTGAGCAGGTCTTTCATGATGCCCATGCGCTCGTCAAACGATTGCTGCATGCGCGCCATGTTGTCCTGCATGATCTGGAGCTGGGTCTGGATCTGGATCAGTTGCGACTTGGTGTCGGCGGCGGCAGCACTGTGGCTGGCGCACGCGGCAAAAAGCAGCAGGGCGAGCAGGGAAATAAAGCTGTGTTTCTTCATAGGCATTTCACTCGTTAGATGCAGAATGGCTGCTTGATCCTGCGGAAATTTTATTGTCAGACAAGAAGGCGCTACCTAAGTTTGCACCGGAATAAGGCATTGCGCGACCCAGGCTTTGGCCCGAACCTAGGTTGACAAGCCGGACGGGCCCTGGGCCCGCCCGGCGCTTAACATCAGTGTAACAGCGTGAAGTGATCGCGGCGGTTTCTCTGCCAGCAATCCTCGTTCGATTCATTGCAAACCGGCTTCTCCTTGCCGTAGCTGATGGTCTTGAGCGCGTCCGGGCTCACCCCGCCCTGGATCAGGGCCTGTTTGGCGGAGTCCGCGCGCCGTTCACCCAGGGCCAGGTTGTACTCGGTGGAACCCCGCTCGTCGGCGTTGCCTTCGATCTGGACCCTCCAGCCCTTCTGCTTGATGATCTGTGCAGCCTGGGCCAGGGCCTGTTGTGCGTCGGGGCGCAGCTCAGCCTTGTCATAGTCGAAGTAGATGTCTTTGACCATCTGGGCAAAGAGCTGTTCGTCCGTGATGGGTGGTGGCGTCGGGGCCGGAGTTGGCGTCGGCGTTGGCTTTGGCGCCACGGAAACCTGCGCTGTGGCTTCCTGCGTTCCGCCCGCGCCCTTTGCGGTCAGATGATAGGTGGTGGTCTGCGCCGGCGAGACCGTCTGCGAGCCGCTGGGATCAACCTTGTTGCCGTCCAGGGCAACATCGGTTGCGTTTTCCGTGCTCCAGGTCAGCGTGGCAGACTGCCCAGCTTGAATGGAACTTGGGTTGGCTGAAAGAGTGGCGGTGGGAGCTTTGGGTGGTGGTGGCGGCGGTGGCGGGTTCTCTTTCTTTTTGCAGCCGCTTGCCACCATCAACAAAAACAGCACCCCCAGGACGAAGATCCGAATACTCTTGCTGTTGTTCACCTCATGTCCTCCAAAAAATAATGCAATTCACTATATAAGGCCTATTTAAAGCTCCAATTGGGCTGGCTGTTGCGGCCCTGGCGCGTGAGCTGCGTCAGGTGCGTGCCGTCGGCCAGCACGCTCCAGACCTGTTCCGTTCCGCTGCGGTTGGATTGGAACACGATGTGCCTTCCATCGGGAGACCAGGAAGGAAAGTCGTTGCGCCCGCCATCGTGCGTCAATTGTACGATCTGTCGTGATGCGATATCCATTAGATAAATGTCCGCCCCGCCCAGAATGCCGGGGCCGTAATTGCGCACCCAGGCAAACGCCAGCAGCAACCCGTTCGGTGACCATGCCGGCGAAACAGCATAGCCCTGGTCAGTCATCCTTTGCACGTTACTCCCGTCGGCGTCCATTACGTAAATCTGGGGCAGGCCCGTTCGTCCGCTTACCCAGGCAATCTGGCCGTTCGTCTTGGGGTTGAAGACCGGCGAAACGTCGCCCTTGCCGGTGCTCAGCCTGCGCGCGCCGGCGCCGGAAGCGTCCGCGATAAAGATCTCTGAAAGCCCGCTGTGCATGGTCGATGAAAAAGCGATTTTAGCCCCATCGGACGACCATGCGGGCGAAAAATTGTCTCCGCTATTGCGCGGAAACGCCACGGTGCGGCCCAGGTCCAGGGAAAACATCATGATTTGCCAGGAATCTTTGGTGAGACCGCTGAAGGCCAGCCGCGACCCGTCCGGCGAAATACGCGGTGACAGCGCGATGTCGCCGTGCTTGGTGAGCTGTTTCTGGTTGGCGCCGTCATAATCCATGGACCAGATTTCTTTGTTCCCGCTGCGATTGCTCACAAAGTAAATCCGGCTTTCGGCAATTCCCGGAATCCCTCCGCCCAGGCGGAAGATGATCTCATCGGCAAAGCGGTGTGCGATCAGCCGCGCATTGTCCGGCGTGGCGTCTTCTTTATATTGCTTGCCCAGGACCTGCGGGAAGGAAGGGTTCTTTGCGTCATAGAGCCAGCCTTGGACATCCACTTTCCCTGCGGCAACGCCCAGATTGCCAAATGCCACCATGGCAGCGTTGACGGGCGGGTTCCCCCAGGCATCCAATTTCATTTCATTCGGCGTGCTGGGGGACTGGAGCGGATAAAAGCTCTTGGCCACCATCTCAAAAATCCCGGCGTTGTCCAGGTCACTCCAAAGGGTTTGATTGAAAACCGAGAGCAGGGGATCGTTCTGTGCGTCAGTACCGGTCGGCTTGAAATCTGGCACTGCCAGACGAATGGGCGCGCCCCGATTGGTGCCCGTTTTGATCCAGTCCTGGGCCATTACACGCGTGAGCGGGAGCCACAGCAGGAAACACAAAATGGCAACATGCGTCTTGGTTCTTCTCAACATGAGACCCCTTTACTTATGAAAATCAAACCAGAACTCTACGGAAACTTTGTCGCCGCGGTAGTCAGGTGGCAATGGTCCGAAAGTATCGATCCTTTGCAGCGCGCGCATCGCTGAGAGGTCCAGTGACGGAATATCGCTCCGCTGCTCAAACTGAATGTTACTGGGTTTGCCGCTTCGATCGATGTCAAACGTGAGATACACGCGCTTGGCATTCGTCACACGGGGATCGACTTCAACCTGATACCAGTGAGCGGAAACCACGCGGTTCACGTTTTGTACGTACCAGCTGAAACGCGAACCAAAGTCTGCATTCTGAAAACTGAACCCGCCCTTGGCGCTTGCTGTGGAAAAGCTTCCATAGGGTCCGCTCACCGGTCCGCCTTCACCATACGGCACAGCTGTATCCACCGGCGTGGGGAGAGGGTGCGGCGTTACATGAGCCGGCGGGACTGGCTTATCAATGTGCTTTGGTGGCGTGACTTTTCCCTTGATGGAGATCCCGTCTTCGGTTTCGACCGGCTTGGGCTGCGGCAGCGTCTGAGTCACGCCTTTATTTTCCGTGGCGACAATGCTCTTTGTTTCTTCCGGATGAGGCAGCGGAATGGATGCCGAGTTCACCAGTTCAGCGCTTACCGCTTCGCCTTCTTTCATTCCCCAATTTGAAGTTGCTCGCGGCTGCATCACGTAACCCAGGCCAACAATGGCGAGCACCAGCAGGCCGTGAAAGCCCACGGAGAGAAGCAGCGGCTTCCGCCATTGCTCCCGCTCGTAAAACAGGTTGGCCCGGACG
>JBGPZS010000119.1:0-9630 GCA_041493865.1 Terriglobia bacterium | reverse complement strand
TACCTGCTCGATCTGGCCGGCGGCAAGGCCACGCTGATCACCAAGCATGACGGCGTAGCGCTCTTCTTCGGCGAGCTTACACCCGACGGCGGAGCAGCCTACATCGGCACCAATAAAGACCGCGACGTGATGGCGTTGGGAAGGATCAAGCTGGCGGCGGAGGGAACGCCGGGCAACATGGAAATCCTGGCGGAGCGCGCGGACGGAGAGCTGGACGGTATCCGGCTCAACAAGCAAGGGACGATGGCGGCCCTGATCTGGAACATCAAAGGCAGAAATGAGCTTTCGTTCTACGATTTGACGCAGAACAAACACATGCCCGGGCCCAAACTTCCGGGTGAGCTTGCCGGGGGGCTGATTTTCTCCAGCGACGGATCGAAGCTGGCGATGAATGTCTCCGGCGCGGCGCAGCCAGCTGACTTGTGGATTTTGGACATGAAGTCCAGGCAATTCCGGCAGATCACTTTCAGCCCGCATCCGGGAGTGGATCTGGCGGCGCTGGTGAAACCGGAATTGGTGACGTTTAAGTCCTTTGACGGGTTGGAGCTGAGCGGGTGGCTGTATCGACCGAAGAACCAAACCGCGCCAGGCGCCTACGTTGTGAGTTTTCATGGCGGGCCGGAAGGGCAGGAGCGCGCGCCGTTCCGCAGCGATTATCAGGCGCTGCTGGCGCAGGGAATCGGCGTGTTTGCGCCCAACGTAAGAGGATCGTCTGGCTTGGGCAAGAAGTTCGTGAACCTGGATAACGGCGAACTGCGAGTCAACGGCGTGAAAGACATCAAGGCATGCGTCGACTACCTGGTCAATAATCGCATTGCCGATCCCAAACGCCTCGGCATTACCGGCGGCTCGTACGGCGGTTACATGACGATGGCCGGGTTGACGGAGTATCCGGAGATGTTTGCGGCGGGAGTGGACCTGTTCGGGATCGTCAACTTCATGACGTTTTTTCAGCACACGCAGCCGTGGATGGCGGCGATTTCCACGATTGAATATGGCGATCCGGCCACGCAGAAGGAGATGCTGGACCGGCTGTCACCGATTTACAAGCTGGACCGCATCAAGGCGGCAACCATGGTGCAGCACGGCGCCAATGACACGAACGTGCCGGTGATCGAGGCGGAGCAGATTGTGAAGACGCTCAAAGACCGCGGCGTGCCGGTGGAGTACATCCTCTTCCCCGACGAAGGCCATGGCTGGCGCAAGATCCCCAACCGTATACGGTCGACGGTGGAGATGGTGCGGTTTTTCAAGGAACATCTGGGGGGATAAGGGGGATCGCCGTGATCGCACGTGATCGCGCGTGATCGGAAAAGCAAATCTCATGGGCGAACACAGATGCTCAGGCACGGATAAGAATGGGAGCGGGCGCGGGTAATCGGACAGGAGAAGTGATGAAGAAACATTCAGCCGTAAGCGCGGCGGTGGCGATCGCCGTGTTGTCGGTTAGCGGGTTTGCTTTTCAGGGCACAGCGGCGCAATCCAATGTGCAAAAAGCCCCGCAGAAAGCTCCGGCAAAAGCCACGGCGCCGATCCAGACGTTTGTGGGTGTGATCTCTGACGGCCAGTGCGCGCTCAAGGGGCACAAAGAGATCATGAAGAAGGCCCGGGTGAACACTGCCGCGAACTGCGTAAAGGGATGCGCCAGAAGATACGGGTATGTCTTGTATGACCCGGCGACGAAGAAGGTCTACAAGCTGAACGACCAGGAGAGGCCCGCGGAGCTTGCCGGAAAAAAAGTAAAGATCAAAGGCGCGCTCAACAAGGAGACGCAAACGATTTTCGTGAGCAGCATTGAGCCGGGGATTTGAGCGGGATACTGGGTCGGCTCATAAAGCGGACAGAAGGCAGGAGCGGAACAAGCTGAGGTATTGATTCTTGAGGTTACCTTGGGACAATAGGACCGTGCTTTTTTGGTGGCGAAGGATCAGGTTGCCGGTAATATGGCGCTTACTGGCCGAAGGTTCTATAGTTTCCTTAAATCTAAGCGTGTCTGCGAAGAGACATAATGGCGCAACTCATTGCACATGAGCGGGGGCGCAGAAGCTCTCGTGTTCTTGTTTCGCTAGCCTTGGCGGTCTCCGGCCAGAAAAGTGACGGGTCCCACGTAAGCGGGGCAGCCGAAACGATCCTGGTCAACCGTCATGGAGCGAAGATCCGTTCCACGGTACCGCTTGAGCCCAAGATGGAAGTGCGTGTGGCCATGCTGGCGCCATATAAATGGCGCGTCGGGCAGGTGGTCTGGGCGGATACGGGCGAACGGGAATACGGGATCGAACTGTATCGTCCGGAGAATTTCTGGGGGATTTACTTTCCTCCGGAAGACTGGGAGCTGGGAGTTCCCGCCGTGACGGTCGGCGGCACACCGAGCAGCGGAGCAACGCAGCCGCGTGTCGCGATGCAAGCGGAACCACCTTCCGCGTCGACCGACCCGCAGCCGTTGCATTTGCCGGAAGGCGGGACTATCGCAATCCTGAGGGGCATCGCCAGTAATGGCCTTCCCTTTCAGGAACGCGACCTGATTCTTCCCGTGGGCGAACGCGATGCCACCATGTTGATAGGCCCGCTGGTCAGCCTGGGCTCAAAATTGCAAGTGATCTTCAGCAAGAATTGCGTGGAAGATGCGCTGGTCACGGCAACGTCACACAGCCGCGAGTATGACCGGTGGAGGATCTGGCTGAATTTTTCCCGAGTGCTTTTGGTTGCCAAAAAGTAGTTCCCGAAGCGCGCCGCTTCGTAACGCCAGCCCCAGGAAGCCCAGCTGTTGTTGGGCGTAGCTGGCAGCACGTTTTCCACAAAGCCGCCGGGACCGTCCCAGAACGCGCGGTTTTTCGCGTACTGGATGAGAGTTCACCTATATACTCTTCCGTACTTTGCCCGGTTACTTTGCCCCAAGGAGCTTTGGATGAAACGTTTTTTTCTCTTCGTTCTGGCGATGGTCACAGTTGTGCCCGCGCTGGCGCAGCAGCCGCAGAAGCCTGCGCCCAAGACAGTCTATATCCGCGCAGGACACCTGTTTGACGGTACCGGAGACAAGGCCCGCGAGAACGTGGTGATCGTGGTGGTTGGCGGCCGCATTCAAAATGTGGCGCCCGCGAACGCGGTCACAATCCCCGCGGACGCAACCGTGCTGGACCTTTCCCGCGCCACCGTGCTACCGGGGTTGATTGATTGCCACACGCACCTGGGCGCGCGCGCCGATCGCTACGATGAGATCTACAACTTCAAAGACACGCCGTTTCAAAGCGCTTTTGTCGCGGTGATCAATGCGCGCAAAACCCTGGAAGCCGGGTTCACCAGCGTGCGCGATGTGGGCTCTGCGCCGTTTCTGGCCGTGGACCTGCGCAACTCAATCAATGAAGGGTTGATTCCCGGGCCCCGTATTGTGGCCAGCGGGCCGGGCATCTCGATCACGGGCGGCCACGGCGATCTGAATAATTTCTCGCCGCAGACGCGCGTCAGCATGTTCCCGGAAGAGCGCGACTACCAGATTGCCGACGGAGTGGACCAGATCCGCCATGTGGTGCGCGCGCAGGTGAAATACGGCGTGGACGTAATCAAGATCCTGGCCACCGGCGGCGTGCTTTCCAAAGGCGATAGTCCGGGCGCTCCGCAATTCACGCCGGAAGAACTGAAGGCCGCGGCAGAAGAAGCGCACATGGCCGGCCGCAAGATTGCGGCGCACGCGCACGGCACGCAGGGAATCAAGAACGCGGTCCTCGCCGGCATCGACTCTATCGAGCATGCCAGCCTGATTGATGACGAAGGTATCCGCCTGGCGAAAGAGCGTGGCGTTTACCTGGTGATGGACATCTACAACGACGATTACATCCTGGGCAAGGCCATCGAATTCGGGCTGCCGAAAGAGAACGTGGAGAAAGAAAAGATGGTCGGCCGTTTGCAGCGGGAAAACTTTGAGCGCGCGGTGAAGGGCGGCGCGAAGATGGCGTTCGGCACCGATGCCGGCGTGTATCCGCACGGCGACAACGCGAAACAATTTTTCTACATGGTGAAATTCGGCCTGACGCCGGCGCAGGCCATCCACGCAGCCACCAGCAACGCCGCCGATCTTATTGGACGCGCCAAGGACGTTGGCACGCTGGAAGCGGGCAAGTTCGCTGACGTGATCGCCGTGACTGGCGATCCTTTGCAGGACGTACGCGCTCTGGAGAACGTAGGTTTTGTGATGAAAGGCGGCGCCGTGTACAAGGACGCAATCACCGGACAGGGAAAGCGTTAAAGGGAGCAGCGCTTTTCGCCCACGACGATCATCGAACACCTACGAAAGACAGGTGCTTCCACGCTTCGGTATACTTGTCATTGGCGTACAGGACGCCGCCCGTCCGCGGAGAGGACCGAGTCCACCTGAGCGATATTGAAGTAAGACCGATTACGAATCTCCTTTTCGCCCCAGACTGCGGACCGCGGGCATGACACCGAAGGAGGTCCGTCATGGCCGATCGTCACTTTGCCGATCGTCACTTTCCCGTTCGTCCTAACCTCGAACAACTCAAGCACCAGGCCAAGGACCTGCTCCGCGCCATCAAGCTGGGTGACCCTTCTGCGCTGGCGGAGTTGCAGAAACATCACCACAAGCCAGTCAAGCCAGAAACCGCCAAGCTGGCGGACGCGCAGCTTGCGCTTGCCCGCAGTTACGGGCTTCCAAGCTGGCCGCGGCTGGTGATCGCCTGCCGGATGACGGACGCGATCTGGCGCGGCGATGTTGAGACCGTCCGCGAACTGGTGTTGCACGATCCTCGTTTGCTGCATGAAGACGCGCGCGGGGTCCGCGGTAATTGGGGCCCGCCCATGTCGTATGCCGCAAATGTTGGTCAGAACACCATCATCCAGATGCTGCGTGAATTGGGCGCCACGGATGTGCAGCTTGCTTTTGGCCGCGCCTGTCTTCAGGGAAAGATTGAAACCGCGCGGCAGCTTTATGCGATGGGAGCGCGTCCTGAACCTGGCGAGGTGATTTGGCCGTGTGAAACATTGAGCGACACGGGCCTGGCTTTCCTGCTCGAGCTTGGAATGCCGCTGAGCGACAAGGACGGTGATCGGCTGGCGCCGGTGGCGTTGCTCCTGCAGACTTATTCACGCTATCCGCAGGGAAAACATCGTTGCTTTGAAATTGTAGTGAAGCAGGGCATTGATCTGCCCGATACGCCGCCGATGGCGGTGCATCGCGGACGGATTGATCTTCTGGAAGCCCATCTGCGGCGCGATCCCAACTTGTTTACCCGGACGTTTTCACATGCGGAAATCTTTCCGCCAGAGCTGGGATGCCATGCTGACCAGTCTCTTGCTCTGCATGGAACGCCGCTGGCCGGAGCGAACCTGCTGCACATATGCGTTGACTACGATGAGATTGAAATTGCGCGCTGGATGATTGAACGTGGCGCCAATGTGAATGCGAAGGCCGCTGTCGACGCCGATGGTTTCGGCGGTCATACGCCGATCTTCGGATGCGTGGTGTCACAGTCTTACCGGTGTGGCAGACAGCAAGATGGGGACTTTACTCGTTTGCTGCTGGACCATGGCGCCGGTCCGAATGCTCGTGCGTCATTGCGGAAACGGCTGCGCTTTGTCAAAGACGAGCAAATGAAGGAATATCGCGAAGTAACGCCGCTGACATGGGGTGAGCGCTTTCAGGAGCAGGAATGGGTCAACAGAGCGGCGATGAGGATTATCGCCGAGCGCGGAGGGCACGTCTGATGCAAGAAGGGCGGCGTGTTGCCCGGCGGGAGGCAGCAGCGCTCCGAACTCCGTTGCTGCTCAATTGTCAGCGCACCTCGCGGCTGGTTACGATTGCACTTTGAAGTTTCTTGTTATCACTTCAGGAGGAAGCAATGTCGCTTAAAATCGCGATTCTTTTTCTGGCTTGTTACGTCATCATTCCCGTGAGCGCCATCCAGCAGCCGTCTGGTATGGGTGCGCAGGCGGCCAGCAGCCAGGCTGCCACGGCCAGCGCTGCGGAAAATGCCCAACTCCGGCAGATATCGCCACGCGACGACGCGCAGGCGCTGCGCGATGATATTAAAAAGATGCGGACCCTGGTGCGGCAGATGGAAAGTAACCTCGCCTTCGTTGATACCACGCAGAGCCCGTTGAAACACCAGTTCCAGCTCGATATCGACATGTGGAAGGTCGTGATCGATCACCTGGAGAGAAGGGTCCAGGGAAACGCGCGCTGAGCGGGTGCGAATGATTCAATGGTTCGACGATTCGACCAAAACTCTGTGCGCCTGGACTCGCCTTGCGGGCCCACGCAAGTACATTGTCCGCGGTACCGTTGAAGTTTTTGCGTAAACCGCCGAAGATCTAGGACAAGCAGACGACGGAAATAATTTGAATGGACTTCCCCATGCACCAGGGTGAACAAGGCCCGGAGGCGCGGCGTTGGGCGCGCCATAAAATTGACGTTCGTCTGAAAGTCTCATTTCTGAACGACGGCAAGAACAGCTCAGCGTTTGGGCGCGCCAACAGCCTTAGCCGCGGCGGCATCGGCGCTTATATTCCGTGTTCCATCCCTGTAGGCGAAACCGTGAGCCTGGAGCTTAGGTTTCCCTACACCTCCACTGAAGCAAAGCTTGAAGCCGTCATCCGAAGTTGTGAGGGGTTTCGCTACGGGCTGGAGTTCACTCGAATCAGCGATGAAGTCCAGGACATGATCGTGAAGAACTGTAGCGGCACTGAACAGTTGCAATAGTCACATTTTCCGCTTGTGTACAATTCGAAGCGGAGATCCCGCGCATGCACAAGCCTCTTGCCGCAGCCCTGCTTTCCCTCCTGCTGACCGCAGCAATCGGCAACGCCCAGAGTACGCCGCCGCTGCCTAAAGTCCGTACCGTGACCGCGTTCGTGCGGCTGGACCGCGCCAGGTATCAAGCGCAGGTAGCGGACGCATTGAAGATGTTGCGCGCCGCCAAAGATGCGTTGACCAAGGCAGGCTACGAAGTCGAGGCCATCCGCATTACCACGCAGCCGTTTCCGGAGTACACCAGTGGCTTGACGGCCGATCAGGCGCTGGAGTTTTTCCGCGCGTTTGACAAGCTGGCACAGCAGGAGGGGTTCACGCCGGACATCGGTCCCGCCATGAGCAAGGACTCCGACGACCCGAAACAGGCTGATTTGCTGGCGCGCGTGCTGGCTGAAACGCAGAACATCAACGGCTTTGTTGTGATGGCCGACGATACTGGAATTCATTGGAACGGGGTCCGGGCAGCCGCGCGTGTGATCAAATATCTGGAAGACCACACGGAACACAGCGAGGGTAATTTTCACTTTGCCGCCGGCGCTTTTCCACCGCCGGTTGCGCCGTTTTTTCCCGTTTCGCACACCTCAGATGCCGGGCACGGCTTTGCTTTTGGACTGGAATCGGCCAACATCGTGCAGCAGGTCTTTGCCGGCGCGAAGGGCGATTTGAATTCTGTGGGTCAGCAATTGACGGCCGCTCTGGGCGAGCAGGCCAGCAAGGTGGAAGGCATAGCGCTCCGTCTGGCCGTCACCACGGGCTGGAGGTACCAGGGGATCGATTTGACGCCGGTGCCGCTCAAGGATATTTCCATTGGCGCGGCACTGGAGTCGCTGCTGCAAAGTCCGATCGGCTCGCCCGGAAGCCTGAGCGCCGCCTATACCATCACCACGGCGGTAAAGCGCGTGCCGGTGCGGCAGGCGGGCTACAGCGGGCTCATGCTGCCGGTGCTGGAAGATTCAGTGCTGGCGAAACGCTGGGAGTCAGGCACGGTCAGCCGCGATTCGCTGCTGTCGTATTCTTCCGTTTGCAGCACCGGACTGGATGCGGTCCCGCTTCCGGGAGATATCTCACTCCACGAACTGGAAAGCATCCTGGGCGACGTGGCCAGCCTGGCGGTGAAGTGGCACAAGCCGCTTTCCGCGCGGCTGCTGCCGGTCGCAGGCAAAAAGGCGGGCGACATGACGGAGTTCAGCAGCCCGTACCTGGTGAACATTCGAATACGCTAAGGAGCCGTCATGGCATTGCAGATGAAGGGTGAATGTGAAAAGTGCCGCCAGCAGCTGCCGGCTGCGGGTATGGCGTTGATCTGCTCTTACGAGTGCACTTTTTGTGAAAACTGTGCCGCGCAGATGAAAAACATCTGTCCTAACTGCGGCGGAGAGCTAGTCCAGCGGCCCAGACGAAAGTAAGCACAGGGTTAATATCCGTTGTGCTATTAAGGGAAGAGTATATGGTCCTGCCCATCCTTCCTAAAAAAGAAACGGCGTCCAGCTAAAGAAAATTCGCCAACGCAGCCATTGACAAGGCTTTGCGTAAGGTCTATGGTTTCGGACGCCCGATGCAGCTCCCCCTGGAGGTTGTCTACCGCCATGCATACGACCCTCAATGAAAAGTATTCATTTGTGCGCCGCACTACTATTCTCCTGGTTGCGGCAGTCCTGCTCATGCCCGCGCTGGCCGCAGCCGCCACGCACCCTTTGTTCAACCTGCAATCGAACACGCAGTCGCCGTTCCCCAGCGATCGCTTCACCGCCTTCGATTCACGGCAGCGTACCGGCCTGCGTGTGAACCTGACTCCGCCGAACTGTGCATCCAGGCCGTCTGATTGTGCTGATATTGCGCTGCTGAATCAGCTTGACGGTTTCAACCTGCAACCGCGGCTTTCCATCCCGTTTGACGGCCCGATTGATGTGAGCACCGTCAGCAGCAAGACCATCTTCCTGGTGAAGTTGCGTGGGCGCGGACTGCACGAGTTTGAATTTGAGCACTTCAAGCCACACGTCATCGGCATCAACCAGATCGTCTGGGACCCGGCGAGCCTGACGCTGTTCGCCGAGTCGGACGACCACCTGGACGAGGATTCCAACTATCTGCTCGTCGTTACCACCGGAGTGCACGATGCGGCTGGAAAACCGATTGCTGTTTCAGATGACTTTGCCCGGTTCCGCCACGGCGATGGCGACGTTGATCATAAAGACAAGGACCGCTTGCTCAAGCGCTATCAACAGGCGCTGAAGCATGCACTGGATGAGGACGTGTTCGAACATCTTGGGCTCTCGCGCTCACGTGTTGCAGCCGCCAGCCTGTTCACCACTGAAAGCGCCACAGCCACGCTGCGGAGTATCCGCGAGCAGATCAAGTACGCTGCTCCGCCCACGGTGAATTTCAATCTCGGCAGCGGCGGCGAGAAGACGGTGTTTCCGGTGAATACGCTTACTGGACTCACCTGGAATGTGCAAGCCCTCGCGGTGGGTCCGCTGGTCCCAACCAGCCTGAATGGGGCACTCGGCGCTCTGCAGGTGTTTCCCGGCTCCGTCGGCACACTGGCGTTCGGCAAGTTTAGCGGTCAACACTGGCAGAATGCGGGCGTCTTTATTCCGCAGGTGCCAACAAGGCACGCTGTCCCTCCTCAAGGCACGGAGGAGATATTCTTCAACCTGTTCATCCCCTCCGGGACACGGCCCAGCAATGGCTGGCCGGTCGCGATCTTTGGCCACGGATTTACTGACAGCAAGCAGGGCGCACCGTTTGCCGTGGCTTCCACGCTGGCACACAATGGAATCGCCAGCATCGCCATCAATGTGGTTGGCCATGGTTTTGGTCCTAACAGCACTCTCACCGTAAAACAGGGCGCCACTTCTATAACGCTTCCT
>JBGPZS010000191.1:0-7345 GCA_041493865.1 Terriglobia bacterium | reverse complement strand
CGTGAACTGGTCAAGCCCATGGCCGATCTCGGCTTCTTTGGCGCCAGCCTGAAAGGCTACGGCTGCGCCGGCATGGGTAATGTGGAATACGGCCTGGTGATGCAGGAGCTGGAGCGCGGCGATAGCGGCGTGCGCTCGTTTGTCAGCGTGCAGTCGGCGCTGTGCATGTATCCGATTTACGCTTTTGGCAGCGACGCGCAAAAAGACAAATGGCTGCCCAGCATGGCCAAGGGAGAGAAGCTCGGCTGCTTCGGGTTGACCGAGCCTGATTTCGGCTCCAACCCCAGCGGCATGCGCACACGCGCCGTCAAGTCTGGGAATGAGTACATTCTGAACGGCGAAAAGATGTGGATCACCTCCGGCTCCATCGCCGACGTGGCAGTGATCTGGGCCAAATCAGAAGAGCACAACAACCGTATTCGCGGGTTTCTGGTGGAAACGAACCGTCCCGGCTTCAAGGCTGACGATGTTCACGGCAAATGGTCGCTGCGGGCCTCGGTGACCTCAGGGCTTTCGCTGCAGGATGTACACATTCCGGCGGAAAATCTTCTCCCCGGATCAGACGGTTTGAAGTCGCCGCTCTCCTGCCTGAACCAGGCGCGCTATGGCATTGGCTGGGGTGCGATTGGGGCAGCCATGTCCTGCTATGACACGGCGTTGCAATATTCCCAGGTGCGCAAGCAGTTCCGTGACCAGCCGATTGCATCTCATCAGCTTGTCCAGGAAAAGCTGGCGTGGATGATCAGCGAGATCACCAAGGCGCAGCTTCTGGCGCTGCAAGTGGGCCGGCTGAAGGACGCAAACAAAGTGGGGCACCAGCACATTTCCATGGCCAAGCGCAACAACGTTTGGATGGCCCTGGAGTGCGCCCGCATGGCGCGTGACATCCTGGGCGCGAACGGCATTGCCGACGATTATCCGGTGATGCGCCACATGATGAACCTGGAGTCAGTAAAAACGTACGAAGGCACGCATGACATTCATGCGCTGATTTTGGGCGAGCACGTTACCGGCATCAGCGCATTTTGAGCCGTTTTGATGGATGCTTCGAACGCGGCTCCGATATCTGCGACGGTCCAAGCGCCGTCAGGCGCGACGAGAGGTTAGCCCACCCTGAGGCGAGCGAACGCGAAGCCGGAAGGGTGGGTAAGCTGAGTAATTGAGGTGAGCCCCAGTAGGGGCGGCACAGGGCTTTCCGGCTAACCGCGGATGCGCCCTTTAAGATTAGGATTCAAATCTGGAGGAGCAATATGGCGACCAACGTTGCAGAAAAGCACGCCAGCAATCGCAATCTGGCGAATGTGATGGAATTCGAACTGGCGTTGGAATTTGCCCGCGTGGTGGAAGAGGCCGCCATCGCTTCCGCTCACACCATGGGAACGGGTGACCGCCACAAGGCGGACCAGGTGGCCACGGAAGCCATGCGCGCCACCATGGACACGGTGCCCATGCGCGGGACTATCGTCATTGGTGAAGGCGAGCGCGATGAAGCGCCTATGCTTTACATCGGCGAGCAGGTGGGCGCGGGATGGCATGACGGCGCGAAGTTCCCTCAGGTGGATATCGCCGTTGATCCGCTTGAAGGCACCAACCTCTGCGCCACCGGCGCTCCCGGTGCCATCACGGTGCTGGCCGCGTCGGAAAAAGGCGGGTTGCTCAACGCCCCGGACTGCTACATGGAAAAACTTGTCGTCGGTCCTTCCTGCAAAGATGCCGTCGACCTGGACGCTCCGGTCGAGGAAAACCTGAAGGCCATCGCGCGCCGTCTGAGCCGCGACGTCGCGGATCTGGTGGTGGTGGTGCTGGACCGCCCACGCCATCTGAAGCTGATTGACGATATCCGCAAGGCCGGGGCGCGCATCCGCCTGATTACAGATGGCGATCTCTCCGCCGGCATTGCTGCGGCCGTCATCGGTACGGGCGTTCACGTTGTGATGGGCAGCGGCGGCGCTCCTGAAGGTGTGATCACAGCCGCCGCCATGCGCTGCCTGAACGGCGAGATCCATGCCCGCCTGGTCATCGACACTCCGGAGCTCGAAGCCCGTATCGAAAAGATGGGCATCAAGGACAAGAAAAAAATTTACACGGCCAAAGATCTCGCGCCGGGTAAGCACATTGTCTTTGCCGCTACCGGCGTGACCGATGGCGCGCTGATGAAGGGCGTGCGCTTCTTCGGCGAAGGCACGCGCACATCGTCTATCGTGATGACCCGTCATAGCGGCAAGGTGCGCTTCGTCGAAAGCATCCACCTGGCCAAGCGGGCGGACGTGAAAGTCAGGTTCATGTAGATTTCGCCGCTGATTGGCGCAGATAAGAGCTGATCAGGAAACAATGCATAGCCGCGAATTCGACGAAGCACCACGAATGAAATTCCGTTTGGTTTCTGATTCGCGCCTTTTCGCGTTGATTCGCGGCCCAAGGTTTTTATCTGCGTTCATCTGAGCAAATCTGCGGCAGAGCCTTCCGATGCGTCTGATCAAGCTCTACGACCCGGCCAGAAAACCCGCTGAATGGACCGGCCTCGTCCATGCCGGCCAGTTTGCTGTCTTTCACTCTGATGTAAGCACAGATGTTGAGAAAACGCCGGACGGCCATTACCTGCAGCCCGGTGAAGACAGCACTTGCCTGGTGTTTGATTCGCTCGCCGACGCTGAAAGCTACTGCGAAACCACGGTCGGCCAAATCACCAACCTGCGCTGCGACATCTATGATCACACCGGCAAATCCAAACCGCCCATGCTTACCTACGTAAACAAAATTCACCTTGCTGCGCCAACAAAGCGCGTGTATTGGGGCTGGGCGCTGGTCGCCGCCAGCTTGCCGCTGTTCTGGATTGAATGGCACTGGCATGGAACTCTGGTTGTACCCATGATTATTGGGATCAACCTGGTCTTTGCCGGCCTGCGCATGGTGTACTGGGGCAAAGGCGGGACGGAGAAGCGCCGGGCAGAACGGGGAAAATAGATTAGCCGCGAATCCCCGTGAATCAACACGAATGAAATCCTTTTGATTTCTGATTCGCGCTTTTTCGCGTTGATTCGCGGCTAACTTCTTATCAGTGTGCTCAGTGAAAATCAGTGGTTAAGGCTTCCGCGCTTTCGGCATTGGCGGCCAGTCTTTGGGGTTACCCTGATACAGGGCCTTGGCCACTTCATGCCGCGCCAGGCCGTTGCCGTCGGCAATAGCAAAGCGCGCGGGATGTTCCGCCGAACCCGACCACATGGAAACTCCCGCATACGCGCCGTCTTTGCGCAGGATGTAGTAGTGCATGCTGATATAGACCAGCTTGGACATGTCATTGTTGTAGTTGCGGACAATACGTTTGAGCGCGTCCATGCCGGCATCCTCTGGTGTCATCCCGTGGCGCATGTTTTCCACGATGGTATGCGCTCCCGCGACCTTGATATTCTCTTCGCCGCTTCCTGTTGCTCCAGCAGCGCCCACGTCCTGGTCGCAATAGCAGCCGGCGCCGATAATCGGCGAATCACCGCACCTTCCCGCCAGCTTCCACGCCAACCCGCTGGTGGTCGTCGTGCTCGACATCTCGCCTTTGTCGTTCAATGCGGAACAGTTGATCGTTCCGGTCGGCGGGTTGAGGACTTTCTGGATCGCGTCCATGCGGCGTTCTTCAGGAATGCCGATCTCCGCCGCCAGGGCATAGAGCCGCCGGATCGGCTGCGACTGATCTTCGATTGAACGCTCTTCAAGCGAACTTGTCTCCAGGCCTGCCGGAAATTTGAAACTAGGATCGGCCAGGCCTGGTCCCCACCAGTCGCGGTCAGAGTGGTATTCCTTCCACAATTGCCAGATCTTGCGCGAGTGTTCGGTCAGCAGGTTCTCTTTGGGAAAACCCATCAGCACCGCGAAGCGCGTAGCGCCTTCGCCCACCAGCATCACATGACCTGTGTGGTCCATCACCGTGCGCGCTAAAGAGGCAACATTCTTGATATCGCGCACGCCGCCCACGGATCCCGCGCGGCGCGACGGGCCGTGCATGCAGCAGGCATCCAGTTCCACTACACAATCCTCGTTAGGCAGGCCGCCCAGCCCAACACTGTCGTCCTCGGGATCGTTCTCCGGGCCGGAAACCGTGGTGATGGCGGCTTCCAGCGTGTCGGCTCCCGCCTGCAGCTTCTTATAACCCGCTTCGAGATGGTTTCCGCGCGGCGTGATTCCGTTGGCCGACGAAATCATGATGCTCTTGGCCGGAGTGACCCGCGGCACCTTCAGGTTTTGCTGCGCGTCTTTATTCTGTGCCGCGTCGCCGCTCTTGGCGGCCTGGCCTGCAGCCAGCGCGGCGGAGGTAACTGCCAGTCCGGAGAGAAAATCTCTGCGCTTCATGTGGCCTCACTTTTCGTGATCGGGGAAACGCAGAAGGATATCAGAAGCAGCGGCAAGCTCCTAGCTGAGTCTGCCGATGGCCTGCCATGCCTCCAAGCCGCCCGGCGGAGGCGCTTTCAATCGAATGATGGCACTCCGCGAGGACTGCGAAGCGCCATCATCAATGCCTGACATATACAGTTCTTCGCTGGATCGGCAATGCGCGATGCAGCTCAGCGCTGGAAACTACTTCTTCTCCGCTGGCTTGGCTGCTGGCTTCGCCGGCTTGGCCACCTTGCCTTTCAGCTCGATGACGATCACATCCATCCCGGCGTCGCCGGTGTTCTCCGGCAGGTGAGTGCCCGCAGCTCCGTATTGTGACTGTCCGGCCTTGACGGTAAAGTCTTCCTTCTTCCCGTCGGGAAAGGTGAACGTACCTTTGGCGTCGGTGAGGAACACCGCAACAGTGGCGGGATGGCTATGCATCACCGACTTCTCGTGCGGGCCATAGTGCACCTTCAGGATACGTACCTGGTCGTTTTCGCTCACCACCGAGTAATGCTTCGGGTCAACCTTGACCGCGTCCTGGGCCGAAAGGATTGGGGCGACGCAGACACACATCACCGCCACGAAAAAAACAAGTCTCACTCTCATGATGTTCTCCTGGGTTTTGCTGGGAATCTTGCTACCTTAGTACCAACCTACTCCGGCAGGTTAGTGAAGTCAATTCGTCCCTGATCTTGACCGCTTCGTAACATCGGCAAGCGTGCGGCGGGCTTATGGCCATCTATCGACAATCGGAAAAGCTCAGTTCGCCACCGTCAGCCTTCTCACAATCTCTTCTGCAACCGCGTCCGCGCGCGCGGCGATCTGCTGCGGCGTCTGGTCCTGGATAGGATGCTGCACGTAAACGGCGTCAAAGCCCGCGCGTCCCAAGGCACTGGCCTGCACTCGGGCCGGCGCGGCAAACTCCGTGGTGGCAACGGGCACTGCAGGAATACCCAGATTCTCCAGATGGATGGTGTCGTGCAAACTGCACGTTGTACACGACCCTCAATCGGCCAGCCCTTCCACCACTGCGTCCATCGCGCTCAGTTGCTCGATGATCTGCGGTGGGGCGTTTTTTGCGAAGGTAGGCTTTCGCGCACGCACAATCTCGGCTGCCCCGTAGCGTGTCCGCAAGATCTCTTCCAGCCGGTCGAGAAAGAAGCTGCCGCCGGGCTTGCTGATGTCGAGGAGACCAATTCTCTTGCCGGCAAGGCTCGCCAACCGCGCGGGTGGCGCTGCCGCTTTCGCAACGCTTTCATTCCCTGGATGAACAATCGTTACTGCCATGCGGAACTCCTTTATCTGTCCGGAATCGGATAGGTCACCATCTGGCTTCCCGCCGGCCCCGTTGACCAGCTGCCGATCACGGCGGAAAACTTTCCCGCCGTTCCGCCCGTCACAAAAATGCTGATCGCTTCGGGCGAACGGAATTTCTGATAGCACTTTTCTCCGCGCACCGTGATCTCTTTGTAGTTTGCGGCCAGCTGCGTGCCTTCCGCGCGCTCGGCCGGCGAATAGTAGCGCACCGGCACGCCGGTATTTTCGAAGAGAAATTGCCGCACCTGCTCTTTGGTAAACCCGTCACGATGGATGGTCTTCACATGCTCCGGGCAGAGCACCACAATCGCCTCCGGCATCAGGCACGTGCGATAGCTCCAAACGGTCGCAAGCGCAAAAGAGATTGTCTCCAGCACGGTCTTGCCCTGGTTTGCCGTGTGCTCGCTCACGCCGCGCGGCGGCTCCGCCGCGAACAATGACACGGCGCTCTGCTCGCGCCTGAGGCCGCGGGTCACGTGGAAAGGCTCCCAGGGATTCTCTTCTTCATTTTCGGCGATGCAGAAAGAAAATTTGCCTGGATTTCCCAGGGCTGACATATCGATCCCGTCCGGCCGGCCGCCGCCAATGTTCAACAAGATCAGCTGAAATGCCCGGCCCAGCGTGCTGTTGGCGCGGGCCACGTTGGAAAAGACATTCTGGCGTGACCAGAAGCCCAATTCCTTGCGCACTGGCCCATTGATCATCACCAGCGGAGCGGCAAAGTGTGTGGTTGCCTGCACGCCGTGTATGTTGAAGCGCTCATCGCACGCGGCCCGCAGCAGCGGCAACAGCACGCGCATTATCTCCGGCGCGCAGCCGGCCATCACCGCGTTGGCGGCAATCTTTTCGACTGTCGCCTCGCCATAGAAAGGCGGCACCCTGGCGATCACCGTTTCCGCCGCCAGCCCCGATGCCTTTACCATCGCTTCAACTCTTTCGACCGTCGGCGGGACCACGGGAAGCGCGTCGCCAAATTCTTTGCGGCAATATTCAAAAGGATCTTCTTCATCGCGAAGAGTAATGCGCGAAGCCGGCTCAGCGCTGTGGCGCAGAAAGCGCACGCCGTCTGCCTGCTCTCCGCCTTGCGCCTCCGGCTCCAGGTGGCGCGAACTGCATCCGGGCTTCCATGCCGGAGCGCCATCGTCGGGCGGAGCGATCGGCGCGTGGCCCAGTGCCGCTGCCAGCTCATTCAATCCCTTTTTGTCGAAGCCAACCAGCGAGCGCTGCACCTGATGGCCTTCGTCGAGCAGATAGATTGTCGGGACTGACTGCGGATCGTAAGCGCGCGTAATCTTCAGCGCCGCATCCAATTCAACCGGGAAAGCAATCTTCAACTGCCGGACAAACTCGCCCGTGGAAGCTGCATCATCCTGCGAAAGCCCCATCACCTGCAGGGAATCGTCCGCCAGAGCATTCAGATATGGCAGCGCCAGTTGGCAGGTGGGGCAGTCGGTCTCAAAGAAGACCAGAAGGGCCTTCTTGCCGGGTTGAAGGCCGGGAACAGCAGGCGCATTCTGCATCGGCGGCATGGCACTCAGATAATACGCTAGAAGGGTGCGCCCGGAACTACAAGCCTGCCTGGCGCTTCTGCTCGTACTTCGCGATCTCCGGCTCATGCTTCAGCGTGGTGCCGATCTCGTCCAGGCCTTCCAGCAGGCAT
>JBGPZS010000050.1:0-13167 GCA_041493865.1 Terriglobia bacterium | reverse complement strand
GGGCGCGTTGAGTTGGTTAAGCATCTTGAGGGAGTGGCCGTTCTTTGGGTCCAGCTGGAGCGATTTTTGACAGTTCAGAATGGCCTCCGGTTTGTCGCCGTCGTTCATGTAAGCCTCCGCGAGGCTGTCGTAGGTATTGCTGGATTTCGGATAGGCTTCGGCGTTGAGCTGAAAAACGCGGATGGCTTCCTTGAACTTCTTGGCCTTAATAAGTTTGTAACCCAGTTTGTCAAGTTGGAGTTCATCGAAGTTGTAGGCGGTGGGTTCAGTAACCTTCAAGTTGTAGTATTGCTTTGCGGCCTGGTCGATGCCGACGGACGCAATCGTGGCGGTGAGGGTGTCGCCAATCTGCTTGCGAGGGTCATGGACGGTCTTGACGATCGGCGCCCACAACGCCACCGCGATGCCAGCAGTTCCAAGGAGCACAAGAAGGGCGGACGCGACCAGTCCGGATGACATGACGAATTTCCGGCCTGGACCACGGCCTTCTTTTACGCGCATGTAGATCTCGAGAACGGCGAGGGGCAGCAGGAAGGAAGCGAAATCCCAGAAGACGATGAACGGGCCGTGGAAAGTTTCGGTGTTGATTCCAACCGGCCGCCCACCCCAGAGGAGGATCCAGCTGAAAACGCCGATACGCAAGAACCATTGCCCGTTCGCCACGATATAGGTGCGCATCGCCCAGCGGCGATGCGCGGCGATTTCATGCCCACGCGCCGTGCGCCAGGCCAGGATGGCGAAGATGATGATAAGCACACCGTCGAGGGTGTGACCATACGCGTCAATCTTGTATCCTGGGTCGCTGAGAATAAATTCCCATCCGCGTATCCATTTCATATAAATGCCGGTGACGCTGGTTACCAAGGCCGTTACCATGAACACGCGCCCTACCCACCGGTGAAAGGACATGGCTCGGGCCCGTATCTGCCGGACCAGCTGTAGTGCTCCGCCGAAGGTTAGGATTGCTCCCAGCAAAGCGTGCACGGCAAAGGACAGATTTCCAACCGTATCGCCAGCGACCCATCCCCCCCTGATGATGAAGACCTTGTTCCAGTCCTGAAAATTTCCCGTCAGGGTCGAGCCGTTATAGACAGCCATCATGTACCCTGCGAACGCCCATTGGCCAATGACGGCCGCCAGCCACCAAAACCCGACGCCCCATTTCAAGGCGGTGTCGGCAGCGGAATTCAGCCTCAATTTTTTGGTCAATATGGGTCCAGGCAATACAGACTTACCGGTCGATGTGGATTCGGTCAATACAGATGTACTCATGATGCTCCTTTGTTCCGCTCCTTCACTTGCATGGTCTGACAGACTGAGTCTTGCGCGACACTGAAAGTGAACACTTTAGGAGACTAAAACCGCTGGGCTCGCGCTGGTACTTGAAGATAGAGCTGTCTCTTCACACAAATACTTGACGAGCAGCTCGATTGTTGGGCAATTGACGAAGATGGTTGTAGGCAGGTTCACGCCGAGGAAGCGACTCAAGGCGTTCAGCAGGTCGAGCGTAAGCAGCGAATCTACCCCGAGTGTCTCAAAGCGGGCATCGACGCGTACCGGCTCCGACGCCTCCATGCCCGTGACGCTCCGCACCAGATCTACAACATGCTCCAGAACTGCAGCCCGGCGCTGATCATGGGGCAGATCCTGTAATTTACTGGTTCCGTTAGCAGCGGCTCTGCCTCTGGGTGGAGGGGTGCGTCCTTCCTGAGCACCCACCATCTCAGCCACCAAAGCTAGATGGGGAGACTCAGCCGAACGTTTCTTCAGCAGATCGAGATCCACGGGTGCGGCCCAAGCCTGTCCACCGCCAATATTAAGGAGCTGACCGAGCATCTCAACGCCATCTGATGGATCAATGGCGAGTAGCCCCCAGCGCTGATACAAATCGTCCATGACGTGGGAACTCATGCCTTCTCCCTTCCATGGGCCCCAATTGATACTTAGAGCTGGAGCTCCCTGCAACCGTCGATGGTGTACGAGAGCGTCGGCGTATGAGTTACCGGCAACATAAGCCGCCTGCCCGGAATTTCCGAGCAACGCCGTGACGGAAGAGAAGATCACCCAGAAATCGAGCGACCGGCCCGTCGTCAGGATGTGAAGATTCCAGCTGCCTTGTGCCTTCGGCGCCTGCACTCGGACAAAACTTGGCCACTCGAGTTTCGAAAAAACATTGTCCTCCAGGATTCCGGCGGCGTGCATCACGCCTCGCAGTGGAGGCATAGTGCGGTCGAGCTGGGCAAACGCTTCAGCCAACTCCGCCATCACTGCAACATCGGCCTGCAAAGGAAGAAGCTGAACGCCCTGTTCCCTGAGTCCTTGCAGCCAGCAAGAGGCTTCGTCATCCGGTGGACGCCGGCTTACCAATGCGAGGTGGCGGGCGCCAGATGCAACGAGCCACTCGGCCACTTTGCGGCCTAATGCTCCAAACCCTCCAGTAATCAAGTAGCTGGCATCACTGCGGGCGCGGAACCTGCTCCGGCTTCTTCCTCTTCCCAGGGGTTTAAGTCGTGGCACAAGACGCTTTCCGGACCGGTATGCGACTTGTGTGTCTGAGTCTTGCACCCACAGCTCATCCAGCAATTGGGCCGCATCATCTTCATGAACAGCATGAGGGTCCAAATCAATCAAGCCCCCTAAAAGCGCGGCGTGCTCGCTGGCAAACACACGCCCCAGCCCCCACAGCATTGACTGACCGATTGCGCCCAGCTTGCTTTCTCGCTGTGTGCGTTGCACCCCGCGCGTAACCACCCACAAGGGGGGGCAAGCAGCAGTGTTAATCATTGCCTTTGCCAGGTTCAATAAACCATGGCAGTCACGTGTTTCATCGTCAGGCAGACACTCATTTGTCTGTTTGCCGCTTGCATCAAGGCCCCACAGGTAGACAATGCCTTGCCAGGCTGCCCCACCATCGGCTTGCATTTGAGCGAGCTGCCTGTTGAACTCAACCTGGTTCGCTGCATTCAGGCGCAAGGAATGGCCATTCTTCATATGTTCTTGTGCCTTGAATACCATCACCGTATCCTGCCCATGGTCCCGCAGCCGCCCTGCCAAGGCAGCGGCAGCCCCTCCTTCATCGGCGAAAATGAGCCACCGCGCAGGCCCACTTGAGGATGAGGCAACCAGCCCGGAATCGGACCACACGATCCGACGGAACGATTCGTCAAAATCAGCTGGCGTGCCACGCACAAGGTCACGAGAAGCGAGGTGTCGTAAATGGAGTTTAGAGATGGAAAATACAAGATTGCCGGACTGATCGAAGACTGACAAGCTCAGCGGCATATCTTGTTCGTTGGGGCCGAGGCGGGAAATTTGGCAATATAGAAGTCCTTGCAGTGCTTTCTCCACGCGGTCCCCGAACAACCGAAACCCTGAAACCGCAGCGGGAACCAAAACACCTGCCGCCTTCATATCTGACGCAACATTTCCCACCCTGCTCGCCACCTGAATGCACGAATCGATGAGGCCCGGATGCAAGCTGTGCCAGGTGCTGTCCGCTAACTCACGAGGCATCCGGAGCGTCGCCAGCGCATCATCTTTGCCCAGCCACACGCGCTCCAGCCAACGGAACGTGGGCCCCAGTGCATAGCCGTTTTCGGCCTGAATGGCATAGAAATCCTCACCGGAAAGCTGCTCCGCTGAAGGATCGATCTTGGAAACCTCGCCGGCAATGGTCTGCTCCATGCCTTCGATTTCGTCCTCCAGCGCGAGGATGTGTCCTGTCACGTGCACACGCCAGCCGGAATCGTCTTCGTCTGCATGGGCGACGCTGGAGATCTTGAAGTTGTATCCGTCCTCCTTGGGAGTAAGTACCAAGTGGGCAACACGGGCGTCCGTCGGGTCGCCCAGCATCATCGGCTCTGGAAATAATGCGTCGCGCAAGTCCAGGTGACGTCGACCGGTCAGTTGTTCGGCGGCAGCCAGGACGCGCACGATTTGTGCCGCACCAGACATGAGTACCGTATCCAATATGCGATGGTCCTGCAGCATGGGCAGGGAGGCCAGATCCACGCGCGCCTCGAATTGGACCTCTGCCAATGGTGAGCGAAGCCGTTGCCCGAGGAGCTGAGTGAGACCGTCATTGCTCGCCGAGACTGGCGCAAACTGGGTCAGTGAAGAAGCTGGCTGCTGCGATCTTTCCGGCCAGAACGGTCGCCCTTCGAAAATAGTGGTGGGAAGTGCAACCTTTCGTCTCGGAAAAGGCCGATGGCGCTCCGCCCAGTCAACCTGAACCCCGAGCGTATAGAGGCGACCAAGGCTCTCCAGCATCTGTTCCTGGTCGTGCTTCTCCTTGCTCAACGACGCCAGCCAGGTGAGATCTGGAAGTGGCAGGCACATCTCTCCCAGACGAATCAAGGTGTGCCTTGGTCCAATCTCCAGGAATATCCGGCATCCTGCGTCGTGCAGAAGCTGCATCCCTTCCCGAAAGCGGACCTTGTTACGTATAAGATCGCGCCAGTGTCTCGGATTACTTACGTCGGCGGGCGTCATCACTCGAGCGGTGCCCGTAGAAACGATTGGGATTGCCGGCGGGTTGTATGTCGCCATGGCAGCGATAGTTTCAAAGGTGTCCAAGATGGGATCCATCAGTGGACAGTGTGGCCCGACCAAACCGATCATGGACCGCACTTCGATTCCTTTTGCCTTCAGCGCATCGCAGACCATCTGCAGATGCTTCTGCTCACCCGCGATTAGAACGCGCTCGGGAGCATTATCGGCCGCGATCGCGACTGAATCGAGATAGGGCTCCACATAGGGCCTCACAAAATCTTCGCTGGCAAAGACCGCTGCGGAGCCCCCTGGTGTTTGGATCGACTGCATCAGACGGCCTCGAGTTACAACCAGCTTTGCCGCCTGTTCCAGGGTCAAGACCTGGGCGGCGACCGCTGCAGTGTACTCACCGAGGCTGTGGCCCATCACCATTGCGGGTTCAACGCCCCAGGCGCGCCATTGTTCCAACACCGCGTATTCCAGTGCGAAAAGCGCAGGCTGCGCAAACTGGGTCTGATACAGGATCTCCGGATTCTCATCATTAATAACCGAGAGAAGAGATGTCTGAAGCAGCGGATCAATGATCTGGGCACAGCGCTCGAGCGCTTCCCGGAAAACCGGTTCAACCCCGAAGAGATTGCGGCCCATGAATTGGTACTGCGCTCCCTGTCCTGTAAAGAGGAAGGCGATCTTCCCTGCCGATGATCCGGATGCAGCCGGTCGTGCTGCTTCCTCACCCAACAATTTCCCGAGTTTTTCCCGCAGGACATCCGTGCTTGAAGCCGTGATTGCGGCTCGAACTTCATGGTGAACGCGACCTGTATTAGCCGTGTAGCACAAATCGTCAATATCAACTGAGCGCCGCGACAGCATGCGACTATATCGGCCCGCAAGTCCCCTGAGACCCTCAGGACTCCGCGCCGAAAGCGCCAGCAAACGATGCGCCGGCCGCAACCCCGCTTGTTTTCCGGCAACTGCCTCCGGGGCCTCTTCGACAACAAGGTGAGCGTTCGTACCTACGAACCCGAAAGAACTGACGCCAGCAACGCGCCGCTTCCCGTTGCGCGCCCAGGGCGTCAGCCGGGTTGGAATGGAAGCATTACTTGCCGTGAGCGAGATACGCGGATTGACCTCCTGCAGATGCAGATGCGGCGGAATCTCTTCGTTTTGAAGAGAGAGGATCACCTTGATGAGTCCGGCCACACCTGCTGCTGATTCAAGATGGCCGATATTCGTCTTCACCGAACCCACCAGAAACGGATGATGCGAATCTCGTCTCTCTCCTAGAACCTTACCCAGTGCCTCAAGCTCAATTGGGTCACCCAAAGCTGTGCCGGTTCCATGGGCTTCGATGTAGTCGACTTCGGAGGGGTGTATGCCAGCCACGTGCAAGGCCTGACGCACCAGCGCCTGTTGCGCGAGTCCGTTGGGCGCTGTCAGGCTACTGCTGCGGCCATCCTGGTTCACAGCGCTTCCGCGAATGAGCGCCAGAATGTTGTCTTTGTCCCGAACGGCGTCAGAGAGCCGCTTCAGAACAATCATTCCGCAACCTTCTCCTCGCACATAGCCATCAGCGCGTGAATCGAAGGTCTTGCACCTGCCTGTCGGCGACAACATCCGTGTCTTGCAGAAGGAAATGGTGATTTCAGGAGCGATAATGACGTTGACGCCTCCGGCCACCGCCATTCTGCATTCTTTTGAGCGCAAAGACTGGCAGGCCAAGTGAATGGCAACCAACGAAGAAGAGCAGGCTGTGTCGATGGCCATGCTGGGACCCTGGAACCCGAGAGCGTAAGAGAGACGACCGGCAGCGGCCGACGTTGCCTGACCAGTACTGTCATGTGCATTCACTCGGGAGAGGTCAGAGGAAGTCCTTTTAACACTGACGAAATCGTTATTGTTCATGATGCCCACGAACACGCCGCTATTGGACGCGGTTTGCGGGTCAGGAGCTTGCCCAGCGTTCTCCAGGGCCTGGACGGTAACTTCCAGCAACAACCGCTGCTGCGGATCCAAGGCCGCCGCCTCACGCGGAGAGATTCCAAAGTATGCAGCGTCAAAAAGATCGATCGAGTCCAGGAAGCCGCCCCAGCGTGAGTACATCTTCCCGGGAGCTTCGGGATTTGCATCATAGAAATCACTGATATTCCAACGATCCGGAGGCACCTCGGTTATTACATCGACGCCGCCTCGAAGAATGTGCCAATAGTCCTCAGGGGTTGCAGCACCAGGAAAGCGACAAGCAAGACCGATGATGGCAATCGGCTCCGCCAGATCGACACTATTGGCTTGACTGTCAGGTACGCTCTCTGTGACGGCGTGGATAACGGGAAGCATTCCGGCGGCAGAAGACGCATCCTCCCGACCAGATACCGCCTCCAACGTAGGAAGAGAATCTGCGATACCTTTGGACAAGAGATGATCGGTTATCTTTTCGATGGTGGGGTAGTTGAACACAAGCGTGGCGGAGCAGGGATGCTGCAAGATGAGTTCGAGCTCTAACGCGAACTCCGTTGCCATGAGCGACGTCAATCCCAACTGTCGTAGCGGCACGCTGCAGTTCGCGGCCCCAGGATCTGGAAGCCTTAGAATCTTGCCGACCATTCCATGGAGATGATCCAGCAAGAATTTCCGTCGTTGCCCTGAAGGGAGGCTTTTCAGTTGGTCAAGGAAGTGCGTACGAGCGTTGGTTCTCGGCGTAGCGGGCACAGCTGAAACCGATGTTTTCGCAGTCACGGGGCGGTCATCTTGCGTTGCTTTGAACCAACAGGGTTTGTCCTCCCAGCGATACGTGGGCAACGGCACAAACCGCCTGTCTTCCGCTCGGAACAGCGCGGCCCAATTCGGGGAGATGCCCTGGGCATACAGAGCACCCGCAGCTTTGAGTAATGCCTCCCGCTCTCCTTCATCACGACGCAGGGAAGCAATGGCCCTGGCGTCGGCGCGGAAATGACGAATCGTTTCCCAAAGCGGGTTCCACGCAACCGGATGGGGGCTCACCTCAAGGAATGTGGTGTAACCATCTTGCAGGAACCTTCCAATGCCGTTCATCTGGAGCACGGGTTGACGCAGATTACGCGCCCAGTAGTCTGCGTCCAGTTCGGGACCCGCGAGGTATATGTCATCCACCGTGGATGCCAGTGGGATGGAACCCCTCCGCGGCTTCAGGCCGGCGAGTTCGGCCCGCAATTCATCGAGCAGGGGTTCCATCTGTGTGCTGTGGCCCGCTACATCGGATTTTACGAAGCGGCAAGGAAGGCCGCGTGATTCAAGCTCTTCCACCAATGCTTTCATGGCCGACAGATCGCCAGAAAGAACGGTGTTTGTTGGACTGGCCACCACTGCTATCGACAACTGGGGACGATATGGAACGAGTACCTTCTCTGCCTCGGCATATGACAAGGGAGTTGAGAGAATTGCGCCCTTTCCCCGCAAGCGCTTCAGGAGACGTGCACGGCGGCACACCACGGCCATCGTGTCCTGTATGTCGAGCATTCCTGCGACGTGTGCAGCTGCCGCCTCCCCCATACTGAGTCCGAGCGTTGCATTCGGCTCGATACCCCATGATCGCCATAGTGCTGCCAGCGCTACCATGACCGTAGTCAGTGTGGGTTGCAGGTAATCAATTTCCTCCAATAGAGCATCCGGCGCCTCTCCTTGTAATAGTCCAAGGACAGACCAGCCAGCCTCTGCCCGGACGGCTTCGTCGCAGAGTTCGACTGTGTGACGAAAAACAGGTTCCCGCACCAGCAGTTCCCGCCCCATTCCCACAGCTTGACCGCCTTGACCAGGAAAAATGAACGCCAGCTTTGCGGTCTTACCTGGGACCACATATCCCTGGGCGCCAGAATAAAGTTCGCCCTTGAGGTAAGCGCTTAACTGTTCACTCATCTGTCGCGGGGATGAAGCAACGAAACCGATCCGGTGCAAATGGTGCTGGCGATGAACGCTCGCCGAGTAGCAAGCGCGTGCGAATAACTCCGGAGCCGATGGTCCTTCCATCCAGTCGCGATATGCCGCTACCAGGGAATCCAGAGACGCAGGCGACCGTGCCGAGATGGGCAACAAATGAGCGGTGGGCCCCTCTGAAGATGTAGTGTCTGCAGGCTCATCGGGTGCAGCCTGCAGCACGACGTGCGCAATCGTGCCAGTAAGTCCGAAAGCACTTACACCCGCCAGAGCAGCTTTGCCATCGTTCACCGGCCAGGGTCCTGTCTCCGTCTGAACGCGCAGCCGGCGCTCCTTAAGATTGAGTTCCGGGTTCTCATGTTCAAAGTGCAGACTCTTCGGGATAAGCCCGTATCGAAGCGCGAGTGCAACTTTGATGATTCCCGCCATACCACCGGCAGCTTCGGCATGGCCAATGTTGGTTTTCACAGAACCGATCAGGCAAGGCCGGGCGCTCGGACGATCACCTCCGATTACAGTTCCCAGCGCCTCGGCCTCAACCTGATCGCCCACACGCGTTCCGGTTCCGTGGGCTTCAACGTAAAGCAGGTCACTTGCACGTACACCAGCATCCCTGAGCGCTGCTCGCAGCAAAATCTCCTGTGCCTGCACTGAGGGGCGCATCAACTCCATACTCGAACTGCCATTGTTGATAACGGCGCTTCCCCGGATCACGGCATACACGCGGTCATTCTCCTGGAGCGCGTGCGACAGGCGCTTCAACACCAGAACCCCACAACCTTCGCTTCGTCCGATGCCATCGGCGCGAGCGTCGCCGAATTTGCAGCGACCGTCAGAGGAGAGGATGCCGGAGCGGGAACAGGCAATCGAGAGTTCGGGACTGAGAATGAGATTGCATGCTCCTGCCAACGCCACCGAACACTCCCCGGCACGCAGGCTCTGACACGCCAGGTGCAGCGCCGTCAGGGAAGAAGCTCTGTCAGAATCCACTACGAGGCTGGGGCCCTGGAAACCAAGCGCGAATGAAATACGGGCTGCCGCCGTCCCGCGTGAGCCGCCGGTCGCTATGGTGAGATCGAGATCGGTGCTGCGATAGATATAGCGCAGATAATCATCCGACATCATGCCCAGGAACACGCCGGCACCGGACATTCCCATTCGATCCGGAGGAAGTCCGGCATCCTCCAGCGCCTCATAAGCGATCTCGATCAGAATGCGCTGTTGCGGATCCATCGCTTCCGCCTCCCGCGGAGAGATGGCGAAGAACCCCGCATCGAAGTTTTCTACATCAGCGATGAATCCGCCAAAACGGCTGGAAACCTTTCCTGGGGCGCCAGGAGTCGGGTCATAAAACGCGTTGATGTCAAAGCGGTTGGCTGGGACTTCCGTGATTGCATCTACTCCGTTAACGAGCAGCCGCCAGAACTCCTGCGGCCCCTTCGCCCCGGGAAAACGACAACCAATACCAATAATCGCTATCGGTTCAGTATGTGGATTGTTCTCGTGGATCACAGCGCATTCACCGAAAAGACTGGAAAGTAGCCGCCCTCGCCGCGACGGAAACTGTCAGCAAGTTCTGGGATCTCATCGAAACTATGGATGCGCTCGTCAACCTCGGGCATCCACCCATGTTCCTCGCCGTAGGCCACTGCTGCCAGGGCTTGCGAATAGCGCGCATAGTGCGTATGAATGAACTGATGCCGTTCGATGCATTCGACCGCCCTGAGGTAAGTGATATTCATCCCTTCTTTCCAACCCGCAGTGGTAATAATTCCCTGGCGGCTCAGCGCTTTGGACGTTGCACGAAAAACAGGGGAACCAATGTAATCCGCAAAAATCTGCACGCGCTCACCACCGGTTCGCTCGTCGACTTCACGGAGAAACAACCGCTCGGCCTGAGCGTAAGCTCGCCTGAATGAGCTATCTTCCGCGTAAAGTTTTTCGTCGAAGAAGAGCTGACCAAATGGCCGCCTGTCCAGTGCTGTGATTCCGGCTTTCCTGATCTGCTCCAGGTGCGGGGAGTGGCCGGAGAGCATAACAGCACGACAGCCCTGGCGTTGTGCGAGTTGCAGTTGCGCCAGTGTAGTTCCTCCGCCCCAGCCCCAAACGTGCGGATTTGGGAACTCGTCAACTCCCACGAGGAGACGGAAGGTTCCAAGGGCAAGCTCCATGTTGGACCAGGCGGTAATATATCGCACCGAAAACGCCGCCCATTGGCCCAGCGAATACCGCGTTCCCGCAGGAACGGGAACCAGTTCGCGCTCTTTTATCTTGATGCGGGTCGCCATGCATCCCATCGTTCCAGGCGCATCGTAGGCCAACATGCGCTCTGGATAGCCAAAACGGTCGACAACAGACGATGCGAAGATGATTGCATTCTGGCCAGGATTGAGGCTGCGCACGTCTGCGCCTACCGCTTCGACCCGAACCACCCCTGCATTTCCCAGAATGACTCGATCCTCGGCGCGCGTCCGGCAGATATCAATCGGACGGCGGGAAAGGCTGTGCTCCATGTTCCCTTCCCAACACCCGAACAGGGGCTCAGCCAACACTTCGTCCGCAGCCAGGTCGGGGACTTCGAAATCCTCTTGCACCAGGTGCCCGCGCTGTCCGCTCTGGCCAGGCGCGGCAACGTGCAGAAACCACCCTTTTGAGCAGTACGGCATGCTTGTCTCTCAGTTTAGGAGGCTCAGATCAAGCCCTAAAAATGTGCCCGCTTTGGTCGCAACTTACCTCGGGCTTGGTTGGATCGATTGACACTTTCATCGCAGACGGCAGCGGTGTCATCAAAACATCGAAAGGCATACCGAAGTGGTTCGGAGCCTTGCTCGCCTGAGTTTGCAGATTATCTGCTGGAAATCGCTGAGCGCTATCCGTCGCCGACACCATCATCCATCAGGCGATGGATAGTCTGAGTCCCCGTAGCCGCAAGGTGCTGGACGGCCCTGTATGGCGAGAAGCCAGAGGCTGGCTATAAGATCGGTTCAGTGAACCTATCACCCTCGATTGAGAGTTCACCCGCAGAAACGCATTTAAAAAGTTCGATTACAAAGAGATAACGTTAAGCGATCAAAAGACCTACATTTTGAGCGCGACGGGTTTCCGATAACTTTGTAAACAATACGTCTCGGGAAAACGGCG
Organism: Terriglobia bacterium; assembly: GCA_041493865.1. Taxonomy (GTDB): domain Bacteria; phylum Acidobacteriota; class Terriglobia; order Terriglobales; family Acidobacteriaceae; genus Angelobacter. Next base: position 1,626 of record JBGPZS010000050.1, on the reverse strand, counting down.
AGGCTTGTTCAGATAAATCAACGGTGCTGACGCGCAGGCATGTGGGGTGGAAGACAGCCATTCCAGTTCGTGCCGCTGTAACTTACTGCTGGCGCAACACTTTCAAAGGATCAATCGCAAGCGCGCGCTGCGCTGGAATCCACGTGGCCAGCAGCCCCAGCAATGACATAGCAAAAACAACACCAGCCAATACCAGCGGGTCTCGGGAAGTTGCCTGATACACAATGGAAGACAGCACCCGGCTCGCCAAAATCCCCAGAACCAAGCCTGCTATCGATCCAAAGAGGAGCAATCTGCCTGCCGGTCCCAACGCTGCTTTCAACACGTGCTTGCGTTCCGCGCCCAGGGCCATACGAATTCCCAGCTCCTGCGTCCGTTTGCTGACCGCGTAGGCAGCGGTTCCAAAGATGCCAGTGATGCACAGCATTGCGGCAATCACCCCCAGCACACCCAGCGTCAAGGTCGCCATGCGGGCGGCAAACAGAGCGCGGTCGAGTTCCTTAGGCCAGGTTTGGATGTAGACTGGCAGCCCTTCATCCAGGGCTAACAGTGTGCTCCGGATGGCTGGCGCCAGTTGCTGCGAATCGCGGTTCGAACGCATCACGATCCATGAGTCACTCGATGGCGACTGCAGGAATGGGAAAAACATGGCCGGCTGCGGGTCCTCGGTGACGCTCCGATATTTTCCCTGTTCCGCAACGCCCACCACCTGGATGCGCATTCCGGCCCCCACCTTGTAGTAGCCGCCTATTGCGGCGGGTACGGAGCCAAAGATTCTGCGCGCAAACTCCGCGTTAACCACCGCTACGCGCGGCGCGTCCTTATCGTCGTGCCATGTAACGGTTCTTCCGGCGAGCAATGCAGTGCCCGCCGCGTGAAAATATTCGGGCGATATCTTGTACAAAAAAACCTGAGCAGCGACATTCGCCGGCCTGAAATCCGCCGTTTTGTCACTATAGACAACCTCGTTGACCGCGCCCGCGTATAACGGCGCCGGGCTAACCAGACCCACAGTCTCTACACCCGGAATTGCCTGCAGGGCATCGATCATGCGCCTTTCCATTGCGGGCACCTGGTCACCGCGGTAACCACCCATGTCCATATCTGTATTTGCGAGGATTGCGTTTTGCGGTTCAAAGCCGAAATTGCTGTGCATCGAACGCACCAGTCCACGCACGGCAACCAGGGAGGAAGTGACTAGCACCGAACAGATGGCAATTTGCAAGACCAGCAACACGTCGCGGACGGTAATCCGCCGTCCAGCTACGTTGCTTGCTCCTGCCTTGATGACCTCATACGTATTGGTGCGGAGTATCTGCCTCACCGGGACCGCTCCAAAAATGAGTGCACTCGCTAACGCCAACAGCAAAGCAACGCCATAAACATTTGCATCCGGGTTCACAGAAATATAGACCGGATATCTGGAGAATGGCTGCCACAGGCTTAGAGCGCGCAACAACCCAATGCCGCCGATTAGCCCGACGCCGCCTCCGACCAGTGAAATCAGCATCGCTTCGGTAAACAGCTGCAGCAGGATGCGTCTGCGGCTCGATCCCAGCGCGAGCCGAAGCGCAATTTCCCGGGAGCGGTCAGCGGCACGTGCGGCAAACAGGCTGCCCAGGTTGG
>JBGPZS010000277.1:0-5554 GCA_041493865.1 Terriglobia bacterium | reverse complement strand
GCGATGATGACTGTCATGAAACAGAGCGATGAACCCAAACTTCTTCTTGAGCGCGAGCACACGGTTTACTACCTGCGGATCGTTCCACTCGTGCAGCAACACCACATGGGTCTCTCGCAGCTCTTCTTCCAGGAATTGCTGAAATTCCTCAGCGGCGGACTTGTAAAAACGGATGTCCAACTCGGGATAGGTCCGGCGGAAGGTATCGATGGCTGCAATGGCGCGTTCGCCTTCATACTTCATGAGGTTGGTGAGCGACCATGAGTTCAGCTCTTCATAGCAACGCACGCTGTGGCCCAGCCGGACCAGTTCACGCATGAGCCCGCGCAGGAAATGGGCATTGCCATGGTTCCAGTCGGAGACCATGGAATGGGCGAATAACGCGATATTGAGCTTCTGCCTCATGCGCTGATCGCCCGGGCGGGAACCAGGCTCTGATAAAGCTCCTTGTAGCCGGCCACCATGCGGTCGGCGGTGAAATGGCGGCGCGCATGCCGGTAAGCCAGGTTGCCCTGCCGCAGCCGCCGGCCAGGATCGCGGAGCAAGCTTTCGACCGCATCGCGCAAGCTCTCGCCATGGTTGCTGCGGAAGAAGACCGCCGCGCCGTCCCATAGCTCGCGAAATGGAGGAATGTCACTGGCCACGATGGCGCAGCGTGACAGCGCCGCTTCGACCGGAGCCAGACCGAATGGCTCATATTGAGAGGTTGCCGTGTAAATACCGGCGCGCGCCAGGGTCTGGACGATCTGGAGATCATCCTGCTCCGGATCAAGATGAACGTTGGGTTTTATGTCTTCAGCGGCGAACGCGTTGCTCTGCAATTCAGGATGACGATCAGACCCGATGATGTGCACCGGGACCGGCATCTCTTCCCGCAAAAGAAGCGCAACGTTTTTCCCGCTGTCCCACAGCCGCCCTATCGTGACGATGCTCTCTTCTTTGCTCACGTGCGGATTGAACAATGCCGCAGTCCGTCCATTGTGAATAACGTAACTTGGGGCCATCTTGCCGTAGTGGAGCTCGATTTGCTCCAGCATCCAGCGGGAAGGCGCAACCACGGCTGTTGCGTCGCTCAGACCGCTTACAACAACCTGGCGATACCAGCGCAGCCACTCCGTCTCCGGCGGCGGCTTCCGGTGGACTGTCATCCACCAGCTCACCACATCGCTGTGCGCCACCACCACGCGCGGCACATCGCAGTCTAACGCTCCATAGTAAAACTGGCTGAAGTGGAGAAGGTCAGGCCTGTTTTCCTGAATCAGGGCTTCCAGGTACTGGGCGGAAGCCATCAGGTCGGCCTCGGAGTCCAGCATCCACTCAAGCTTGAACGCGGTAGGACGATAGTCAAGGTTCGTCAGGCCTTGCATCCATAGGCTTTGGGCGGCGGTGGGAATATCGCCAAAACTGACCAGCGTGACCTGTTCGCCACTGCGCACCAGACCGGTCACCAGCTCTCGCGTGTATGTCCAAACACCGCCAAGCGTGTCAGCGGTGACTAAGATGTGCATGCTCCAGTTCCTCGATGGCGAGCGGCGATTTTTCCTGGATATCGCTGTACCCTTTCCCGGCGAACGTGGAAGTGTAATGCCGGTGGGCGCGCTCCCAGGCCCCGTCGTCAGGCGCAGCGGCAAAGGTCTGCATGTACAGCGGACTTCCCGGAAACGGGAACATAGGGACAGGCTCACTCACCCAAACTCCCTTGGATTTCAAGTCTTGCTGCCAGCGGCGAATCTGCGCACGATCATCTTTCTCCGTCAGGATCAGGTTGGCCTGTACCCAGGGAATCCGCCTGCGGGCACAGACCAGCAATTCAGAGATGCGGTCAGTACCGATGCGGCAATTCTTGTGCATCTCTTCGCGGCCTTCGTGAGTAATCGATTCAACGCCGCACTCCATGGAGATGCAGTGCGCGCGGCCGAGCAGGTCCAGCGTCTCTTCATCCCACAGATCGATGCGCGTCTGGAAGCCGATCTTCACCGGGCGCTCCGCAATCCCTTCCAGCAAACGGCGCACGTTCCTGCCCACGCCAAAAATTTCGTCGATGAAGTAGATATAGCCAACGCCACGGACAATCAGCGTATCCACTTCCTGAAGCACCGCGTCTACACTGCGCTCGCGGAACTTGTTGCGGAAGAGCGTCTTGTTGCAGAAAGTGCAGGCCCACGGACATCCGCGGGCAAACTCCAGCTCAGCGCCCAGGCCGCGGTCGTGAGTAAAAACGTGGTGACGATGCCAGTGCGCCTCAACGTTGTAATTACGGAAGTCGAGAGGGCCCAGCGCGCACATATCGGTCACTGCTGAAGCCGCGCTGATGTGAAATCCATCTTCTTGCTTAAAGCAGCAGCCCGTGATTTCCTGCCACGGCCGGGAAGCCAGCTCAGCCAGAACCTGATCGGGCTCTCCGCGCAGGGCCACGTCACACCCGGTCTTGCGGATGGTGGTGGCAGGCGTGGCCGAAGGATGCGGCCCGATCGCAACTTTGATCGCGGGGCTCTCCAGGCCGGCAAACCACTCCATGGGCACGCGCAGCTCGGGCGGCGGGCAGCGCCAGAAGAGATACGAAGGCGCCGTGGGGACCACCAGAAAGTCCGGCACGAACGCACCCAGGCGATGCCTGGCTTCCTGCATCGTGAGATTGTCCGTTTGCGCATCGATCAACAGAGAGTCGTGTCCGGCGGCGCGCAACTGGTCGCAGGCAAACAGCAGCTCAAGAGGAATATGCGGGTCCTGGCAGCCAAAATAGGTTGAGCCCTTGAAGTCCCAGTTGGGATTGAGCAGGGCAAACTTCATCCCGCCCTCCCTGAGAGTTCCGTTGCCAGCGCAAATGACCCGACCGTGGGTACAGGAACAAGGCCCTGCTGCGAGAGCATTCCATGGTTCTGTTCCCAGAATTCCTGCAAAAGTTGGACTGTCCTACGGAGCCCGATCTCTGGTTTCCAGCCGGCGGCGCGCTGGATCTTGCTGTTATCGGTGACGTAGACAAGCTGGTCGCCCATGCGGCGCTGGTCCAGCACGTACGCCAAGCGGCGACCGGTCAGCAGCTCAATCTCATCCATCAATTCCAGGAGTGACGTTGTATTCTCCGGTCCGCCGCCCACGTTGTAAACCTCAGTCCTGGTGGTCTCAATGTTTTGCCGCACGGCCGCGAAGGCGCGGACCAAATCATCCACCGAGAGCACGTCGCGGACCTGGCGGCCATCGCCATAAATGACCACGGGACGGTTTTGCAGCGCGGAATAAACGAAGTGCGCTACCCATCCCTGATCTTCAGTGCCAAACTGTCGCGGCCCGGCAATGCAGGACATGCGCAACACGACGGTGGGCAGGCCATAGATCCTTCCGAAATCGCGCACGTACTGGTCGGCAGCACCTTTCGAACAGCCGTACGGAGAGTGAAAGTCCAGCGGCTGTGATTCCGCGGTGCCCGTGTAACCTGGTATCGCGTAACGCTTGCTGCTCATGACCGGCTTGCCCGGCCCCAGTTCGCCATAGACTTTGTTGGTTGAGGTGAACAGGATGAAGGGTCGATTGCCGCACCGGCGCGCGGCATCAAGCATGTTGAACGTGCCGCCAAGGTTGACCTCAAAATCATGACGCGGATCAGCAACGGAGCTTGTGACCGCTACTTGCGCGGCAAAATGATAGATCTCATTCGCGTGGGCCACCGCTCGTTCCACCTGTCGCGCATCGCGCACGTCACCGATAGTAACTTGCAGGCGCCCGGAGTTTCCCGCCGCCTTGCGCAGCCATTCCAGGTTGTGGTGCACCCCCGCGCGCGAGAGATTGTCAAAAATGTGCACCTTCGCATCGGCGCTGGTGAGCAGCGAGTGGGCCAGGTTGGACCCGATAAAACCTGCTCCTCCAAGAATCAGCACTGAGCGGCTTTCTTGCTTCCGCATGGGCCCCCCTTTCAAACTCATTTGCGTCTAGGCAGTCAACCCGAATTCACTGAGCTGCGCAACCGCTTCGGCGGCGCGGTCCTGCGGCTGTTGCGAGCACAGCCACTCAACCAGATGCTTTAGCCCGTCGGCAAAGCGCACTCTGGGCCTGTAGCCAAGGAATTTGCGCGCGGCCGAAATGTCGGCAAAGCAATGGCGGACATCGCCCGCGCGATACTTCTGCGTGAGTTCGGCCGCAATGTCCGAATCCATGGCCTGTGCCAGTTCCGCGGCCACTTCGCGAATGGAAATCGGCCCACCCGATCCTATGTTGAGCGCCATGCCGTCGGCCTGCGAGCATTCCATCGCCAGCAGGTTGGCCCGCACCACATCCTGCACGCTCACGAAATCGCGCAGCTGCCCTCCATCCTCAAAGATCATGGGGGGGTTGCGGTTCATGATTCGCGATGCAAAATTTGCCGCCACGCCCGTATAGGGATTGGAGAGCGCCTGGCGTGTTCCATAGATATTGAAATAACGCAGCGCTACCACCGGAAGCGAATAGGTACGGCCGAAGAGCAGACACATCTCTTCCTGGTTCTTCTTGGAGAGCGCGTAGATCGAGCTGCATTGCAGAGGCTTGAATTCATCCGTGGGGACCGGCGTGAGCGCTTCGCCGCAAGCGGGACAATCCGGCTCCCACCGTTTGGTCCTGAGCTGGTCCGCGGAACGAAGCTGTGGCGCGACATCACCGCACTGGGCGCAAAGATACTTCCCTTCGCCATAGATCGACATCGACGAAGCCAGCACCAGCTTCTCTACCCGGCTTCTGCGCTGCAAAAGCTCCTGCAACAACACGGCAGTGCCCTGCGTGTTTGTGCCCATGTAATGCTCAATCTCATACATGGACTGGCCCACGCCGACCGCGGCAGCCATATGAAACACAACGTCAACGCCATTCAGCGCCCGGCATACTGCCCCGGCATCGCACACGTCTCCACGCACGAACTCCGTTTCCGGCGCCAAATAGTCAGGGACCCCATGGTGGTGGACCTGATCGGTGAGGTTGTCAAAGATACGCACGTTGTGTCCGGCGGCCAACAGGGCGTCGGCAAGGTGCGATCCCACAAACCCTGCTCCGCCGGTGATGAGTATGTTCTTTGCCATGCTTACCGGGCTCCTATCAAAACCTCATTGCTCTTCCTGGCCGCGGCGTACTTGCGAACGGACCACACCGCGAACTCCACAAAGTCCTCAGCCCTCCGGGGCGGGCTGGTGTAATGTGGCGCCACGCCCAAGTGCTCCGGGGTAAAACACAGGGTCAACGTGGTGGCAAAAGACTCCAGCTCCCGCATCTGGCGGTCAAACCAGGCTTCTGCATTGGGACGAAACCAATCCGCCCAGCTAATGCCGGTGCGCAGATATTTGACCCCAAGACGCTTTAACCATTCGACCGCGAGTTCCAGCCTGGGATCTTCATAGTGAAACCACTGGCAAATGCCCATGCCCGGCGGAAACGAGCCCGCAGCAAGCTTGGGCGAACCATCTTCGCGCAACAGCCCCATGTAGTAATGGCGATAGTACGCACTGCCCTCGGCTTCCTTGTGGCGCGTGGTCGCGGTCCATGTGGCAGGCAAGTCCAGCAGGCTGTACCAGTGAACCCGTTCGACTAAAGG
>JBGPZS010000359.1:0-4663 GCA_041493865.1 Terriglobia bacterium | reverse complement strand
CGATGATGTCCTTTTGCTGCGCTTTGGGCAGCCAAAACCTTACGGCCTGTAAATAGCGGTCCAGAAGTTCCATAGCCTCTATGCCTCCTGCAAAATTCGTTCGAGCGATGCGTTGATGGTTTGCCATTCTTCCAGGAGTTGCTTCAAGATCAGCTCCCCCTGGGCGGAGAGGCGGTAAAAGCGCTTGTTGCGCTTGTTCTCTTCCCGCCATTCGCTGACCAGCAGACCCTGGCTTTCCAGGCGGCGCAGCAGAGGGTAAAGCGTGCCCTCGTCGATGGCCAGCCCCAGGTCATCCAGGGCCTTGCGCAGCGTGTAGCCATAGTGCTCTTGCCTTAGCTGGGCCAGTACGGCAACGATCAGGCAGCCGCGGCGAAGCTCAAGCTTGAGGTTTTCGAAGAGTTCGTTTTCTGTACTGGGTTTCATACAGTGTGCTATATACACTATGTGATAAACAGTATTGTTGTCAAGGAGATATTACTTATTCTGTGTAAAAAAATAACATGTTTATTTTCTATCGTTTGGATGTGTTTTTCTCTGGATAGTCCCGCCTGAAGAATGCGTTGGGACTTCTGAAATGGGTCAACAGCTTTTCATGGCGGGCAGGGTCGGTGTGTTTCCCCGGGATTTCAGGCTCCCGCGATGCAGCAGCGGAGCAGATCCCTCACCTTTGCACAACTAGGATCGAAAGCTGAATAAAGTATGCACGTGCTTCTGTTCGGGATAGCACTCCCCTGGGCTGGCCATGGGGTCTTTGAGGTGACAAAATTTCGTCCCAACGTTCGTCCCAAAGGCACGTCAAACAGGTGGCCGCCCGGTAGCAACTGCGGGCTTTTCGTGGCCGATGAGCAACGAGGCTAGCCGATGAAGGGTCCATGACCTCTTACGTGCGATAACCTCAATACCGAAAATACCGCAAGAAGCCAGCGGTTAGACATTCCTATAGTTTCACAAGCGGTAATAGTATGGGGAATGATAGTCCAGATAAGAGCGGCAATAAACGTTAGGAACCGATCTTATCTAAATAGAAAAACGCCGATTTCATATCCCAGAAAACGGATTTATAAAACAAATTTCATATTTAAAGATGAAGTTGACCTATAGTAGTGCTGTCAATGGTCCCTTGAGGTAGACAACGGCAGAAAATAACAGCTTTGTGGTTTAACTACCAGCAGAAACGCATAGGTACAGCAAGTGGATAAAACGTCGTTCCTTTTCAGCGCCGCTCAAGCTACGCCAGCATCCGCAGTGGAACCCGCCTCCAGGCCGGCGCTGGTCCCGGAAGCTCCACCTCCCCCTAAACATGGGAGCCGGCGCTGGGTACTGGTTATCTCGGCGATCGTGACTATCGTGCTGGTTGTGGCGGTGCTGGCGCGCATCAGCGCTGCCAGCAGGCAGGATACCGGCAACCAAACCACCCGCTCGGCCATCGTGGAGCAAAAAGATTTTGTGCACAAGGTGCGCGTCCACGGGATCGTTGAGGCGGTAGAGTCGCATACCATCGCCGCGCCGCGGCTCTCCGGACAAGGCTTGAACACGCTGATCATCACCAGGCTGGTCAAAAGCGGCAGCGCGGTGCACCAGGGAGACGTGCTGGTGGAATTCGACCGCCAGGCGCAGTTGAAGAACGTCCTGGACAAAGAGGCCGAATACAAGGGCCTGATGGCGCAGATCAGCAAGAAAGTAGCCGAGCAGGCTGCCGCGCGCGCGACCGATGAAACCGAACTCAAGAAGGCCGAAGACGCGCAGAAGACGGCGGAGCTGGAAGTCAAGAAGAACGAAATTGTTTCCAAGATCGACGCGGAGAAGAACGTCCAGAACCTGGAGCAGGCCCGGGCAACGTTTCAGCAGCTCAACCAGACGTTCGATCTGAAACGCCAGGCCGCGAAAGCCGAACTCAGGATACTGGAAATCCAGCGTGACCGCGCCCTGACCGCCATGAAGTGGGCGCAAAGCAACACACAGAAAATGCTGGTGCATTCTTCCATGGACGGCGTGGCCGTGATCAACTCCATGTGGAAGGGTGGCAGCATGTCTGACGTGCAGGAAGGCGACGAAGTCCGCGCCGGATTTCCGTTCATGCAGGTGGTGAATCCCGCGCGCATGCAGGTGCGGGCCAAGGTAAACCAGGCCGATATCGAAGAGCTGCGCGAAGGGCAGAGCGTGCACATCGGTCTGGACGCCTATCCTGAACTCAATTTCACGGGAAAGATTGCCAGCATCGCCGCCGTGGCCCAGACCAGCGCATTTTCCGGCAAAGCACGGACGCTGATCGTTTTCTTCTCCATCAACGGGACTGATCCCAAATTGCTGCCCGACCTTTCTTCGGCGGTGGACATTGAGCTTGACCGCCAGCCCAATGCATTGGTGACGCAGCGGGACACGGTGATGGCCGAGAACGGAAAGAATTTTGTCCGCGTGAAGAACGGTTCAAGCTATGAGAAGCGCGAAGTAAAACTGGGGGCGGCCAATGATGTGGAGCAAGTGATCGTCTCCGGTGTGGAGAAAGGGGCAGTGCTGCTGCGGAACCCAAGCTGAGTTTTACAGGGGCTAAAGCCCCGATGATTAGGACCTTTACGGCACGACTAAAGTCGTGCCCTGATACCTACAGAGGCTAAAGCGAGTAGGGCAGGCAGTCTTTAGAGGCAGTCTTTAATAGAATTCAAAGCGCAAGGTCCCTCACCCCTACTCGCGCGCTGATAACCACCCCACCACGCCAAAACCGGGCGTGTTGGGGGCCCCGGATGAAAGCGCGCGCTCGTTGACGGGGGTCGGGATGACGATCATAAAGAGTAAAGATTAATGGAAAGTAAGAACCACAAAACGATTATCGGTTTTTTTCTCCGCCGCAAAGGTATTGCTGCCATGGTTGCCGCCGGCTTCCTGCTGGTGGCGGTAGGGGCGGTGGCGCTGCATCGCACGGCTGCACCGCGGGTCCCCACGACGGACGTGAAACGCGGCGAGTTTGTGGATTACGTCCAGGTCCGCGGCGAGATCAAGGCGCTGCATTCCGTCCAGCTCACGGCGCCTTCCATTGCCGGAGATTTACAGATCGTAAAACTGGTCCCCACCGGCACCATGGTAAAAACGGGCGACGTGGTGGTGCAGTTCGATGCCTCCACGCTGCAGCGGACGCTGGAACAAAGACAGTCAGAGCTGAAGTCAGCCGAGGCCGATATTGAGCACAGCCGCGCGGAGAACCGGCTGACCCAGGAGCAACAGGCCACTGACGTGTTGCAAGGGCGTTACGACGTTGACCGCGCCAAGCTGGACACCAGCCAGCAGGAAATTCTTTCCGAAATCGACGGCGCCAAGACGCGGCTCAAGCTCACGGACGCGGAGCAGAAATTCAAAGAACTGCAGCAGAAAGACAAGTCCACCAAAGCCTCAGGCGATGCTGAGATCGAGTCCAAGAAGCTGAAACGGAACAAAGCGCTCTTTGACGTGAAGGTGACCGAGCGGCAGATCGCTTCACTGACATTGCGCGCTCCGGCGGACGGCATGGTCACCATCATGCCCAACTTCCGCGCCCGCAACTGGACGACCGGCGGCTCGACCCCCGACTTCAAAGAGGGCGACCGCGCCTGGCCGGGAGCGGTGGTTGCCGAGCTGCCCGACTTGAGCGTGGTGCGGGCCAGCGCGCGGGTGGATGAGAGCGACCGCGGGCGGTTGAATGCGGCACAGACGGCCACGGTGCGCATTGATGCCATCGCGGACAAGGAATTCAAGGCGACGGTGGCGGACATAAGTCCGCTGGCCAAACTGGATTACTCTTCCTGGCCCTTCACCAAGAACTTTGACATCGCCATACAGATCCTGGACGCCGACACGCGGATCCGTCCGGGCATGAGCGCCAGCGGGCGCATAGCCGTGGAGAAAGTAGCGAACGGAATTCTTGTAGCTCCTGAAGCCGTGTTTGAAAAGAACGGCGGTTCGGTAGCGTACGTTTTGCATGGCTCGAAATTTGAAGAACGGCCGGTGCAGGTGGCGCGGCGCAGCAAAGGCCAGTTGCTGATTGGCAGCGGATTGCAGGCGGGCGATAAAGTGGCGCTGAAAGATCCCACGCAGGAGAAACCACCGGGACAATGAAAAAGAAGCTGATACGCACGATAGCTGCCGTTGCCGCGGTCCTGCTGCTGGGCTTTGGGATTGCATTCTCATTGCAGCAACTGCGTCCGGCGGCGAAGACGGTCCCCACCACGCGGGTGCAAAAAGGCACGCTGGAGCTGGACATCAACACGGTGGCAGAGCTGCACACGCCGCATTCTTCCACGGTGGTAGCGCCTTCAGTGAGCGGTACGCTGCAAATCATCCATCTGCTCAAGACCGGCGCCGCCGTGAAAGCGGGCGACGTGGTGGTGGAGTTTGATCCCAGTGAGCAGGAGTTCAACCTGGAACAAAGCCGGTCGCAACTGGCCGAGGCCGAACAGGAGATCACCAAGGCCAAAGCGGATGCGGCGGTGAAGCAAGCTGAGGACAAAGTGGCGCTCCTGAAAGCCAAGTTCGACGTGCGGCGTGCGGAGCTGGAAGTAGGCCGCAACGAACTGGTGAGCGAGATCGACGGGCAAAAGAACCTGCTGAACCTGGACGAAGCCAAACGCCGGCTGACGCAACTGGAGCAAGACGTGAATTCGCGCGCGGCATCGAACACGGCGGCCGTTGCTCT
>JBGPZS010000352.1:0-4742 GCA_041493865.1 Terriglobia bacterium | reverse complement strand
TGCTCCAGCCGCCGAAAACCGTACAGTTCAACCGCCAGCATCAGGAAGACGGCCACCGCCGTGATCAGCGCCGCGGGGAAGAGCGGGATGCCAAGCAGTAGATAGAAGCCGAGGGCCGCACCCAGAAATTCCGCCAGGTCGGTGGCCAGGGCCGCCAGCTCCGCCGCGAGCCAGAGACCGAAATTCACCTTGGGAGAAAAATACGCACGGCAGTTTTGCGGCAGCGTCTTGCCCGTGGCGATCCCCAGTTTGGCGGAAAGATACTGGATCAGGATGGCCATGGCGTTCGACCACAGCAGCACCCACAGCAGCGTGTAACCGAACCTGGCGCCGCCTTCAAAATTGGCGGCGAAGTTCCCCGGGTCAATATAGGCCACGCTGGCCACAAACGCCGGCCCAAAGTAACGCCACATCTCACCGCGCTTCAGCGTCGGGAGCAGCTTGAACTGGAACCTCTCGGGCTTTTCTGGCGCTTCGGGCGACGACATAAAGCATTCCAGTATAAGGGTATTCGTCAAATCGCACCCAAATTGCCGTCCGTGGGCGAAGAGGCTACGTAGGGCTGTGCATGTTTTCGGACTGGAAATGAAGGCCTGCGCCCCTGGCCCTCGGCCATCCTCGCCTCCCCGCAGTGGCTGGCTCTTTCCTTCTTACGCAATCTACTAGGAGAACCATTTTGGGATTCACGGTAATAGATATGGACAAGTAGTTAAAGCCCTAGATAGCATTGCGCAAGTAATCTAGCTTCACGGCTAAAGTATTCTCGAAAGGACTACCATGGCTCGCAAAAAATTCATGCATGTAATTTTGGCAAGTATATTTGCTTTGCTCGTCTATAGCGTCGTTATTCATGCGCAATCTTCGCAAGCGAATCGTGCTAGTAAGCCACCCCGGACTCCTGCTGAGGGCCCGGTGATTGACCTTCCATCGTCAAACGCCGCTGACAGCAGCGCCAACGCGGAGGCCACTGGTGACGAGCCGGACAAGCGTCGCGCCAAGAGTGGCACGTACGATCGCCCCAATTCGTTGCCCATCAAAGAGGACCCTGGAATCTGGCCAGTATCGCTGAGCGATCATTGGTGGGTTAAGCTTCCCGCATTGCCCGTCGACTGGAGCGATGCGATCGCCGTTGGCGTTATCACAGGCAGCCGCGCCTTCCTGTCCAATGACAAGCACGCTGTCTATTCGGAGTTTTATCTTCAGGTTGAACAGGTCTTGAAAGACGGAACACAAAGCATTAATCCCGGAGCGGTCATCACCACCACCCGCTTCGGAGGCATTATCCGGTTTCCCAGTGGCACGATATACGCATACCGGGTTTCCAAGCAAGGCTGGCCAGTAACAGGCAGCCGCTACGTCCTCTTCCTTCGCAAGAACCAGTCCGGCGATTTCGACATCGTTACCGGCTATGAACTCCGTGACGGCGTGGCGGAGCCGCTCGATGGAACGCAAGGATACCGCGTCGCCCTCCAATTGCAGAAGTATGCGGGGACTCCGGAGCCCGATCTTCTGGATGCGATCAAAACGGCACTCGCGAACTCAACCTCAGGAAAAATGCCGCCGTTCTGATCTTGATCGGGAACTTTTCCGTGTTTTTTGCCGTCTCTAGGCTATGTAGAATACTATCTATCGATTCGCGGACAAGCGGCAGACGGAGACAGACATGATCCAAAGCATTCTTGCCCTGACAGCATTTCTTCTTCTCAATGCGGCCACTCTCACCGGCACATGGACTGGAGAGATGAAAGACGCCGAAGGTGGCGGCGCCGGCGCTTACCTGCAGTTGACCCAGGATGGCCCGCGCATCACGGGCGCAACCGGCGCCAGTAAAGAACGCGCCTGGCCCATCAAGAACGCCATCTACGCGAACGATCATCTGACCTTTGCCGCCACGTCCACGGATTCGGAGAGCGGCGCTCAATCCCATTGGATCTTTGACCTAAAAGTGGATGGCGACCGCATGTCAGGCACCGGCGAAGGCAGCCGCGATGGCCATTCCTGGAAAGTCGGCGTGACGCTCACGCGGCAGAAGTAATCATCCGCTGCTAGGGGAGTCGGAGATCAAGGCTATCCACGCAGGAACCTCCATGAGGTAAGAAGCCCGAGATTGAGTACAGCAGTAACGCACGCCGCAATCAGCAGGCCTTTAGCAGTTCGAGGCTTTCCTTTTCGCATTAGCAGGCGCCAGATCGGGGCCGCGTACCCCACCTGCACCAGGCCAATTGCGTAGATCAGCACGTAGTAGGCGGGAAGCATGCGCACATCGGCCACCAGCAGAAGCCAGCCAATCCCGAGCTGCGCGATGTTCAGCAGCCAGCAGATGGCCAACCCGGCGACGATGCTTCCCTTGCCGTCATTCTTCATCGATACAGGGTTTATTGAAGCATAAAAAGGCCCGCCTGTTCCGACGGGCCTTTCTTTGATTTTGCTTCTGTTCCTGGTTTTTGCCAATTGACAATTGCTAATTGTCAATTGCTCTTACGGCACCATCTCCAGGGTGAACACCGCACCACCCATCTCGGCCAGCACGGCGGATGTCTTTACCGGCTTGCGCGAGCCTTTGGCGATCCACAAAGTTTGCTTATCGGCGCCGCCTTCAGCGGAGGTGACTTCAACTTTGTAGGTGTCAAAGGTGCCGGCGGGCACGGTCACGCTTTCCGCACCGACCACCTTCAATTGCATGAGTTTTTCTTTTTGCTTCCGGACATCAAAGTTCCGGAAGGTTGTGGCATAGCCTTCAGCCAGCGGCAGGGCGGCAATGGCCAGGTCTGACGACGCCGAGTCTGCGAATACCGGCCCGCCCAGATCGGCGGAGATCGGCTTGTCCTGTCCGTTCATATTCATATTGCCGGTGGCTTTGTTGGCGGCGAAGGTAATGTCGACCACCACGGCCCCCTGTTTGATGGTGCGCTTGCTGACCACCAGGGTGCCCTTTTCCAGGGTGCTGACGTCGCTGGCCTCTCCCATGGGGGACTGCATGGTCCCAGTGGTTACCCATTTTCCGTTTGCTTCCGCGACGGTCGTGGATGTATCGATTGCAAATTCCTGGCCGCCAGCGGAGATTTTACCCTTGTACTTGTATGTGCCCGGTTGCAGGTCGACCGCGGTCTTAGGCAGGCCGACAGAGCCGGCATCCACCTTCTTCGCCAACACCACGGTCTTGGGATCAACCGTGACTTCTTTCAGCCGAGCGACAACCTCGGGAGTTCCGCCTTCCTGCGCGCGTCCGCCCAGGTATTGGGCGAAGAACTTCTCCGTTGCCATGACCGATGCCATGTTGTTGAGAGGCCGGGCAAAGCCGTGGCCTTCGTCCGGGATCAGGATGTACTCCACCGGGAAGCCGCGATCACGCAACGCCACCACGATCTGTTCCGACTCTGCGTGATTCACGCGCGGATCATTGGCTCCCTGCGCGATCAGCAGCGGGGTCTTGATCTTGCCGGCGGAATTGAGCGGCGAACGCTCAATCAGCAGGGCTTTGCCTTCCGGCGTTGTGGGGTCGCCCATACGTACGTGGAACATCTTCCGGGCTGGCTCCCAGTACGGCGGAATGGAGTCCAGCAGCGTGATCAGGTTGGAAGGCCCAAACAGATCGACGGCTGCAGCATACACATCCGGGGTAAAGGCAACGCCCGCCAGGGTGGCGTAACCGCCGTACGATCCGCCAAAGATCCCGATGCGCTTGGGATCGCTGATGCCTTTGTCCACCAGATACTTTACGCCCCAGGTAATGTCGTCCTGCATGGTCCGGCCCCATTGCAGGTTGCCGGCATTGAGGAATTTCTTGCCATAGCCGGTGGAGGCGCGGAAGTTCGGACTGAGCACCGCATAGCCACGATTGGCAAAGAACTGCGCATATCCGTTGTAGCCCCATATGTCCCGGCCCCACGGCCCGCCATGGGGGAAGATCACCGTAGGCAGGTTCTTGGCCGGAACACCCTTCGGCAACGTGAGATAAGCCGGGATCTCCAGCCCGTCTGACGATTTGTAATGCACCGGCTCCATCTTCGCCAGCGATTCACGGGGCAGTTTCTCCCGCACGGCAAACTGTTTTGCCAGCTTGTGCGCCTTGCGATCGAAAATATAGGTCACGCCCGGCTCGGTATCGCTGTAAGCGTTGACCAGCCAGGTCTGTTCGTCACGAGTGCGCGAGCCGAGCGAAAGCTCCATCCCGGGAAGTTTGCCTTGCAGCCACTTGTAGTCGCTCTCAAAGCTTTTGTCTTTGAAATAGACCCTCTGCTTGTCGTCCAGGTAAGAGGTCAGCACCAGCTCGTCAGTGACCTGGGAGAAGACCGCGCCGCCAAAATCCACCCGTTTCATCGGATCGGATTCCACTGCTTCGGTCTTGCCGGTTTCAGGATCAAACAGCGCCAGTGCCACCAAGTCGACGTCATCACCCTTGTTGGTCTCAATATAGGCCCGCTTTCCGTCCTTGGTGAAAGCCATGGGCCCGCAGGTCTCAGCCACGGTGCAGGAATAGACTTTGGTGAACTTGTCAGGGTCCACGCGCAGAATCTCAGTGTCACCGTTGTCCGCGGTGCGCGTGGCCAGCCGAAGCTGTCCGCTCAGGTCAAATTCCCAGCCGGAAATTTTGTCCGTGTTCTTGCGTAAAAGCGTTTTCTCTCCGGTAGAAAGCTTCAGTTTGTAGAGATCGTGCCACGCCTTGTCGCGATCATTCAGCCCGATGTAGATGGTGTCGGGATCGCTCTTGGGAATGTCTACGATCATTACCCGCACGCCCT
>JBGPZS010000018.1:0-18815 GCA_041493865.1 Terriglobia bacterium | reverse complement strand
GTGCGACCGCGCGGAACAAAAAGCTGTCCATGGATCTCCAGCCCGTCGTCGCTGCGGAAGGTCACGGTTTGCGGCTCAACCAACTGTGCGGAAGGAAAATCTTTCGGCAGAGCGTTGGCTGCGATCATCTCGCGGCCAGTGGCAGTCAGGTAATATGGCATGGCCGGAGAAGTTGCCGTTGATCCGAAACAGACAATCGTTTTGCCATCGGCCAGCATCAGTGGATGCCACTCGATGGTCGCGCCCCAGCTCCGATAGAACTGCCACGCCCTCGTGAAGGGCTTTTCGGAAGGCTCGAACAATTCCAGCTTGATCTCGATGATATGGCGCCGGTCAATGTCGCCCGTATTCGAGGTGTACAGCACCGCCTTGTTGTCTGGAGTCAGGCTTACTTCCTCGACATCGTAAAGGCCGGCGGGTGTCAAAGGACGGGTTTTGCCGCTTGCGGCAAACACAAGGTACAGATGGTTCCAGCCATCCTGCTCGGAACAAAAAATGATCTTCCCACCCTCGGCAAACTTCAGTGACTGCGCCGCAAACGGCGGCAGTGAATCATTCATCTCCTTGCCGCTGTGCCAGAGTTCATGCGCCTCGGCGGTTTCGGCATTGGCCAGCCAGATGGCCCACGGCTGCGGACGCTTTGGAATCAGCGGTTGATGGTTCTGCGCTCCCGAAGTGCGGATGAACACAAGCTGGCTGCCATCGGGCGACCAGCGCGGCGCAAAGTCGCGGTCAACGCTGGGAGCAACGTAGCGTACGCGCTGCTCGGCAAGGTCAAAGATCGCGATGAAAGCGTGGTCTCTCCGGCCGGAGCTGAAGGCGATATGCTTCCCGTCCGGCGACCACCGCGGCTCCGCTTCTTCTCCGCGTAACTCGGTCAACGGCCGCGCCGGCTTGTCACCGGCCACATTGGCGATCCACAAATGATGCTTGGCGCCCACCCAGACCGCCGTCAGCCCATCAGGCGATATCTGAATGTCTTCGCAATCTTCTTCCGGACAGCCCATATCGCCGAGCAGGCGCTGCGTCCCCGTTTCCACTTCCACGGCCCACACCTGCTGCTTCGGCTCCTTGATCTCGGTAGCGGGATTCGCAACGTGCCCTTCGCCGCTCAGCTCAGAGCCGCGAGCATAAAGCACCGTTTTGCCGTCAGGCGTAAGCTTTACGGCAAAAATGTCCTGGCCGTCATCTCCCTGGTAATGAGTGATTTGCCGCGCGGCAAACTCAGGCGCATCGGCCACCCATATGTTGCGCTCTCCCCGGCTGTTGAACACCCAGGCAATGCGGTTGGCCTTTGCCGCCGAGGTCAGCGCCGTGGGAAACGGTGAACTCATCACTTGTTCCAGGGTGAAGGCGGGTTTTTGCGCGAAAGAGGCAGCTGCCAAAAACAGAATGAGAGCAGGGACCTGGAGGTATTTCATAAGCACGACATCATACCAGCACGCTTATGCCAATTGCGCTGATTCAGCCGCGATCACTGCGGCTTTTCCAGATAACTGCTCACCAGCGCCGCGCATGCTTCCACAAACTGCTGGTCTTCCGGAGTGAATGTGTTGGCGAAATAGCTGTTGATGTCGATCTCACCGTAAAGAGCGCCTTTCGTCAGGACAGGAACCACAATCTCCGACTTCACCAGCTCAGACCCGGGCAGGTACCGTGGATCGTCGGCCACATTGTTCACGATGACGGTTTTCTTCGCTATGGCTGCGGCGCCACACAATCCTTGGTGGAGTGAAATGCTCTCATGCGGTTCAAAACTGCCCACATGCGGCCCCAGGACCAGCTTGCCCGGCCCGGCCTTGTCGACCAGGTAAAATCCCACCCAGTTATAGCGCGTCATGGTGTCGTGCAGACGCTGCACGATCTGCTCCATCAGCGCATCCACCGTCCGCGCGGACTGCGCAAAATATCCAAACTCTTTGAGCAAATCCTTGTGCTTTGACATCTTCTCTTGTACCAGACTCTGGCTGGTTCCTGGACTGTCTTGGTGCTTTTATATCGCTACCTGTCGTCTCCGGCAATGTCATTGTGGGTTCATCGACCCAAAAACCCGCGTCCCGCGGACCGCACGTACCGGCGCTTCCCGGCCCTATCGTTTCTTTTCCATGAACTTTCCCACCAGCACAGCGATCTCTTCCGCAAAAGTCTGCTCCGCTTTGGTAAATGTGTTGGCAAAATAGCTTTCAATGTCGAGTTCGGCCACCAATGCGTTCCGGGCAAGAATCGGCGCCACCAGGTTGGCCTTCACGATTTCCGATCCGGAGAGGTATCGCGGGTCGGCAGCCACGTCGTTGACCACCACCGTTTGCCGGGTAGAGGCTGCCGCGCCGCACAGTCCTTTGTTAATCGGGATGCGTTCATTGGGACTGAAGCTGCCTACGTAGGGTCCCACCACCAGCATTCCCGGATCGGTTTGGTCCACCAGATAAAACCCAACCCAGTTGTAGCGCGCCAGTTGATCGTGCAGGCGCTGTGAAATATGGATCATCAACGCCGCCGTGTTGGAAGCGGTCTCAGCAAAATGACGGAACCCCTGCAGCAGTTCCTGGTGTTTTGACATCTTAGTTGGTCCTGGGCAATACAAAGATTGCCTTTGTTATAACCCTCAACCCTGCGCTGGAGCAACGGGATTTTTAGTGTTGCCGCCACGCGTCCGGCACCGGACGCTGCTGCTTTCTTCTCTCACTACGGCACGTCTAATTTGAAAACATCCGCTGCACCCTTTACCCTTGAATTGGACACGCTCATGAAGATTTCTATCCCGCGTAACCTTGCCATTGTTCTTTGTTTTTTTTCCATCGCCATCACCCTTCGGGCCCAGGACATCGCTTCTTTTGAAAAGCGAATCACGGTCAAGAAGCTCGCTAACGGCCTGACCGTCGTCATCATGGAGCGCCCGGAAGCCCCGGTCTTTTCGTTTTACACGCACGTCGACGCGGGTTCAGCCCAGGAGGTCCCCGGCATTACCGGCCTGGCCCACATGTTTGAGCACATGGCATTTAAAGGCACGCATGAGATCGGCACTACAAACTGGCCTGCGGAAAAGGTCGCGCTGGAGAAAGTTGAAGCGGCCTACGCTGCTTATCTCAAAGAGAACCTGAAAGAAGTAGGGCGCGACGAAAAGAAAGTCGCCGCGCTGGAGAAAGCCTGGCAGGATGCCGTGGCGGCCGCCGATGAATTTGTTGTCCCCAACCACTTTGGCGAGATCGTGGAGAGCCAGGGCGGCGTGGGCTTGAACGCTTCTACTGACCGCGATGAAACAACGTACTACTATTCGTTCCCGCAGAACCGCCTTGAGCTCTGGGCCTACCTGGAATCAGAACGTTTTCTGGAACCGGTGATGCGCCAGTTCTATAAAGAGCGCGACGTGGTTTATGAAGAGCGTCGCATGAGCGTGGACAGTTCACCCCAGGGCCGCCTGCTGGAACAGTTTCTGGGTTCGGCTTACATCGCTCACCCGTATGGCCGCCCCGTGGTTGGCTGGCCTTCTGATCTGCGCGCCTTTTCTGCCACCGATGCCTTGAATTTTTTTCACAAATATTACGTTCCCGCCAACATGGTGGTCACGGTTGTCGGAGACGTGAAGGCCGCTGAAGCCATGCCCATCATCGAGAAGTATTTTGGCCGCATTCCTGCGCGTCCGGCGCCCGAGCCGCTGCGCATCAAGGAGCCGCCACAACAGGCGCTGCGCCAAGTCATGATTCATGACCCCAGCCAGCCGCTTTACGTAGAGGGCTATCATCGCCCCAATTTCCGCGACCCGGACGACGCCGTTTATGACGTGATGACGGACCTGCTTTCCAAGGGCCGCACGTCGCGGCTCTACCGTTCGCTGGTGCGCGATAAACGCATTGCCATCGCTGCGCAGGGCGGCACGTTCCCCGGCAGTAAGTATCCCAGCTTGTTTTTCTTTTTTGCCGCTCCTGCGCAGGGTCATACCGCGGAAGAGATGGCCGGGCCCATTCACGAAGAGATCGAGAAGCTGAAAACGCATGACGTGACCGACGAAGAGCTGCAGTCCATCAAGACCCGTGCCAAAGCTGACCTGGTCCGCGGGCTCGGTAACGACCAGGGCCTGGCCGTCCAACTAGGCGAATACCAGGCGCTCTACGGTGACTGGCGTGAACTTTTCCGCCAGATCGAGGAGATTGAAAAAGTCACTAAGGCTGATATCCGGCGCGTGGCCAACACAACCTTTCGCCAGGAAAACCGCACGGTAACGCAGATTGAAACCGAAGATGCCAAACCTGCTCCGGCCAAAGGAGAGAAGCAATGAACAAGTTGAAGACGTTGCTCCCGGCGCTCTCCGCTCTCGTGTTAAATGCGGCCCTCGCGACCTCCCAAACTGCCACGCCGGCCGCGCCAAAGCCGGCGGAATCCGTGCCTGGAACTTCGAGCCCTGTCCCTACCTCATGGCAGAAGGTTCCTATTCCGCCTCTGCATCAGTTCAAGCCGCAGGAACCGCGGCGCGTGCAGCTGGACAATGGAATGGTGATCTTCCTTCAGGAAGACCACGAACTGCCGCTGATCGATGGCACCATCCGCATCCGCGGCGGCTCCCGTGAAGAGCCTGCGGACAAGGCCGGCCTGGTCGCCCTCTACGCCGACGTATGGCGCACCGGCGGCACCAGAAGCAAAACCGGCGACGAACTGGATGATTTCCTGGAATCTCATGCTGCCCGCGTTGAGGCGTCTGACGGCTTGGACTCCACTTCCCTTTCCTTCTCGTCGCTCAAGGAAAATTTTGACCAGGTCTTTCCCGTGGTCCTTGACCTGCTGGAAAATCCGGAGTTCCGTCAGGACAAGCTCGATCTCAGCAAGCACCAGTTTGCCAGCTTGATCTCGCGCCGCAATGACGATCTTGATGAGATCGCCCAGCGCGAATCCACCAAGCTGGCCTACGGTGCGGACAATCCTTACGCCCGTACCCCCGAGTACTACACCATTGACGCGGTCACGCGAGAAGACCTGCTCCAATGGCACAAGCGCACCATAATGCCAGTCAATATGATTATGGGCATCGCCGGCGACTTTGACTCTGCCGCCATGGAACAAAAACTGCGCCAGGCCTTCGGCAGCAAGCCCCGGGGAGAGATGTTTCCTGCCGCGTATACCACCTTCCGCAGCCCCACGCCGGGAATCTATTTTGTCGCGAAGAATGACGTCAATCAGAGCGCGATCCACATGGTTGACCTGGGCATTGACCGCCGCAATCCGGACTACTACGCCATCGAGGTCATGAATGAGTTGTTCGGCGGCGGGTTCTCTTCTCGTCTGTTTGTCAACATTCGCACGCGGCAGGCGCTGGCGTACTCCGTGGGAGGCGGCGTTGGCGCGGTTTTCGATCGTCCAGGGATCACCCGCTTCGCCATGGGCACCAAGAGTGGAAGCACCGCCGCCGGTATTGATGCCCTGCGCAAAGAAATGGACGGCCTGATCAACGGCACGGTGAAGCCGGAAGAGATGAAGAAAGCCAAAGATGCCATCCTGAATTCCTTCATCTTTGAGTTCGACTCCAAGGAAAAAGTCCTGGCTGAGCGCATGCGCTACGAGTTCTACGGCTATCCGCCGGATACGCTGGAGCGCTATCGTGTGGGCATCGAAAAGGTCACCCCCGCCGATGTTGACCGTGTGGCCCGGAAATATATCCATCCGGAGAAGATGGCTGTACTGGTCGTCGGGAATGCCAAGGATTTTGACCGCGATCTCTCAACCTTCGGCAAAGTGACCGCGATCGACATCAGCATCCCGCAGAAGAAACCGGGAAAATGAGCAAGTAGGGGCGCTCGCGTCAGCGCAACATCCGCTCCAGTCTCTCGGCGACCCGCAGAAGCGGAGCAACACTTCTTTGCGCTCTGCACAGAATGAGAGCTCCCTCCAGGGACGAAATGAAAAATGTGGCCAGCGAGTTGGCCTCCTTCTTTGAAGAACCGTCCGATTCCAATCTCTTCGCAATTAAGCCGATCCACGTACCGAAGATCTCGTCGCAGGCGGCGCGGATCCTGGCATCGCTCGCCGCCGCGTCCATGGCCACATTTCCCACCGGGCACCCGCGTTGAAAGCCGGATTCTCTGATCTCCTTGGCGTACGCTTCCACATATTTTCGCAGCGCGACCGCCGTATCAGCATGGGCGGCAAGAGCGTCCGCAATCTTGCGTGCAACGGCATCGCCGGCAGCCCTAAGCGTTTCAATGACAAGCTGCCTTTTGCCATTGGGGAAGTGATGGTAGATCGATCCCCTGGGCGCGCCGCTTTCCTGCACAACCTGGTTCATCCCCGTGGCCCGGAGTCCCTGGCTTCGCAACAAGCGCAGCGTCGCGCCAATCATCCTCTCTCTGGCATCCATGGAGCTATCATACTCTGATGGTTGACAGAACGGTCTACATATATAGAATGGTCTGCATAATTTTCTTCTGGAGGGCCGGCCTTATGCCTACTTATCAAATTGCCATGCCCGCGGGGACCGTCCCACGGCAGTTGTGGCCGAGGATAGCTGAACAACTGACTCAAGTTCACTGTTCTTTGACTGGTGACGCGCCCGATTTTGCCCAGGTGATCTTCCTCGAGATTCCCCCCGGGGCCGTCTTCTCGAATGGACGCCCTTCTCCCATGGTGAACGTCGCTGGGTATATTCGCGCCGGACGCACGGCTGAGATTCGCGAAAAATGGCTGCAGCAGATCCACTCGACTCTCACGCAACTTGCAGCCATTCCGGAAGAAAACATTAAGATCACTTTGTTTGACGTTCCCGCCAGGTGGATCATGCAGGCCGGCCGCATGATGCCTGAGCCTGGATGTGATCAAGAATGGCTTGCCCAAGGCAAGGGGAGGGCAAGGTGATCCTTCCTGGCCTCTTGCTGTCCGGCCGCTCCATTCGTATTGCGGCAAGCCCTCAGAGGGGTCTGCGCGAATTTTGAAACCCCGAATTTGAGACTTACGCACGGATGGCCCACTGGTGGGGCGTGGTTGTTGTTGGATTGCCAATGGTGGGGAAACCAGGCAGGCGGGGCATGACGCAACCATGCATGTTCTAGAGAATCGTGCACGGTAACTGTCCGTCATCAGCGGCGGCGAACCGTCTCAAACATAAGCCGCCGCTGCGGTCGATACCGCGGCATCTCTGGCTGCTTAGCTTACTTCTGCACCCGCACAATGCTTTTCAAAGGCCTGTTTCAGCTGGGACGCAATCGTCGTGGGATCGCTTACCTCGATGTCGCTGCGCTGCATCATGTATACAAGTTGCCCGTCGCGCAGCAGGGCAATAGAGGGCGATGACGGCCGATAGCCGGTAAAGTGGCTCCGGGCGGCATCGGTGGCTTCGCGGTCCTGTCCCGCAAAAACCGTAATCATGCGGTCCGGCCGTACTCCGCTCTGTATGGCCGCGCGCACGCCGGGGCGCATTCTTCCCGCTGCGCAGCCGCAGATGGAGTTCACCACCACCATCAGCGTGCCTTTCTGGTTGATTGCATTTTCCACGTCGGCCGCGGTGCGCGCTTCTGCAATGCCGCCTGCGGTCAACTCCTGGCGCATCGGCGCCACCATTCCTTCTGGATACATTCTGGTATCTCCTCCACAAGGTCTCTGCCTTGGTTCTAAATAATGATTCTATCAAGTAAAAAGCCATTCCCCTAGCACGTGTCTCTGCTGTAATCTGGTGGCAATCCTTGAGAATCCAGGAAAACATTCCCCTTGCGCCGTTGACCACCATTCACGTGGGAGGGCCGGCACGTTATTTTGTTGACGCCCACACGGAGCATGAAGTCTCAGGCGCAGTGGCCCACGCGGCCGAACGCAAGCTGCCTTTGTTCGTCCTGGGTGGCGGCAGCAATCTGGTTGTGTCTGACAATGGCTGGCCCGGCCTGGTGCTGAAGGTGTCTCTGGCCGGCGTGGAGTTTGAAGGCGATCGCCAGAAGATGCTCTTCCACTCCGGCGCCGGTGAAAACTGGGATGACTTTGTCGCCCTCACCGTCAGCAAAAACTGCGGCGGCCTGGAGTGCCTCAGCGGAGTTCCCGGCACCGTGGGCGGCACGCCGGTACAAAACGTGGGCGCCTATGGTCAGGAAGTTTCAGAAACCATCACGCAGGTGCACGCGCTGGAAATCGCCACCGGCAAGAAGCTGGAAATGAGCAACGGTGACTGCGGCTTTGCCTATCGCACCAGCATGTTCAACACCACGCACCGCGACCAGTACATTGTGCTTGAGGTGGCTTACCGGCTCCATCGCAATGCCAATCCAAAGATCGAATACGCCGATTTGAAGAAATTTTTCGCCGCGGCCAATTCCAATGACCCCACGCTGCCGCAGGTGCGCGACGCCGTGCGCTCCATCCGCCAGAGCAAGGCCATGCTGATCGTAGGCGGCGACGAAGACTGCCGCAGCGCCGGATCATTCTTCAAAAACCCGCTTGTCAGCGAAGACGAGGCCACACGCATCGAGGCCCTGGCGCAGAAGCTTGCGCCGGGCAAAAAGCTGCCCCGCTATCCCGCGGCCGATGGACAGGTGAAACTCGCAGCCGCATGGCTGGTGGAGCAGGCCGGATTCCAGAAAGGTTACGCGCTGGGACCGGTTGGAATTTCCCGCAAGCACACATTGGCGATCGTGAACCGCGGCGGCGCAACCGCAAAAGACATTGTTGCTCTTAAAGACGAAGTCCAGAAAAAGGTGTTTGACGTGTGGGGCGTGAGTCTGCAGCCTGAGCCGGTGTTTGTGGGATTTGAGAGAACGTCCTCCTAAAAAGGCGCGCCTGTAAGCCCTTGAATCGCTGCAAAATCCGTTTTCTCCGCAAATTCGTACGTTCTGTGTATCTTTCCCGGGGTTCAGTCATCTGAAAGAGGAGCGGACGGGAATTAGAATAGAGGCAGGACCAACAAGAACAATATGCTGATCAAGAAACCAGGTGACATACCATCTTCAGAGATCACTCCCAAACCGGCGTATGTGAGCCGGCGCAAGTTCATAGCCGGAGCAGCCGCGGCTGGCGCGGCTCTGGCCGGAGGCTTTTACCTGCGTAACCACATGGAGAGCGAACCCGTGCACGCAGGCGGTATGAAGCTCAGCGGCATCGTCAAGAGTCCGTTCAGCACCGCAGAGACGCCGAACTCATTCAAGGACATCACCAATTACAACAATTATTACGAGTTCAGCACCGACAAATATGCGCCCAACGGGCTGTCGAAAGACTTCCGCACGCGGCCGTGGACCGTCGCCATCGATGGCCTGGTAAAGAAGCCGAAGAAGCTGGACATCGATGCGATCCTGAAGCTGGCGCCGCTCGAAGAACGCATCTATCGTCATCGCTGCGTTGAAGGCTGGTCGATGGTGATCCCCTGGGTGGGTTTCCCTTTGAGCGCCCTCATCAAGCAGGCTGAGCCGCTTGGTAATGCGAAGTTTGTCGCCTTCCAGACCGTCCTTGCGCCCGACCAGATGCCGAACCAGAAGCGGAGCGGCGTGCTGGATTGGCCTTACGTAGAAGGCCTGCGCATGGATGAAGCCATGCATCCACTTGCCATTCTCGCCGTCGGTCTCTATGACGAAGTTCTTCCCAACGTTGATGGCGCGCCTTTGCGCCTGGTAACGCCGTGGAAGTACGGCTTCAAGGGCATCAAGGCGATCGTGAAAATCAGCTTCACCGATTCCATGCCGCCCACCACATGGAACAGGATGGCGCCGGACGAGTACGGCTTTTACTCCAACGTGAACCCGCAGAAGGACCATCCGCGATGGAGCCAGGCCAGCGAGCGTCGCATTGGAGAATTTCGCAAGCGGCCAACCCTCATGTTCAACGGCTACGCTGACCAGGTGGGAAGCCTTTACTCCGGCCTGGACCTGCAGAAAAACTACTGATGAAGCCTCTGCCGGAAAAATACGTCCGCGCGCTGAAAGCGCCGGTGTTTGCCGCCTGCCTGGCGCCGGTCTTCGTGCTCGCGTGGAAGGGCTTCCATGACGGGCTCGGAGCCAATCCCATCGATGTCATCACCCGCTCCACGGGCAAATGGACGCTCACCTTCCTGCTCATCACGCTCAGCGTCACGCCCTTGCGGAAACTCAGCGGCCTCACATGGATGATTCGCTTCCGCCGCATGCTGGGACTTTTTGCGTTTTCTTACGGCTGCCTGCACTTGACGACCTACGTCTGGCTCGACAAATTCTTTAACGTTCATGAGATGCTGCACGATATTGCCAAGCGCCGCTTCATCACCGCCGGCTTGACCGCATGGACCCTGATGTTGCCACTGGCGCTCACGTCCACCGCCGGCTGGATTCGCCGCCTGGGCGGCAAGCGCTGGCAGAAGCTGCACCGGCTCATCTACTTCAGCGCCGCTGCGGGAGTGGTTCATTTTATCTGGCTGGTCAAAGCGGACCTGCGCCGCCCGCTTACCTATGGCTCGGTCCTGGCTGTCCTTCTTGCCTATCGTCTTGTGAGCTGGCTGGTGGCACGCGCCCGCACGCGCCGGGCGAGCGTGGGCCAGGCGGTCCGCGCGTAACATCTGGACCCGGTTGCCGCAGGGGTGATTCCAAAAAATAAAGGCGCATCCGATGATGCGCCCTTGTTGAAACCTTTATTCAATCAATGGAAATTCAGCTTGACTTGCGTGACCTGTTCAATCGGCTGGCCATTGAGTTTGGCTGGTTTGAACTGATATTGCCGAACTGCTTCAAAGGCGGCATCCTTGAAAACGGGCGGACCGCTGATGAATTGTAGGTTCGTTACCTTGCCATCTTTGCCCACCGTGCCCTGCACCACTACCGTGCCGGTGATGCTGCGAGCTTTGGCAATGGCGGGATAAATCGGCGATCCCGCCCTGATCAGTTGCATCGGTTCAAGTTGTGATTGCTCGATCGCCGCCGCTGACGGAGTTGACGAAGCTACGGGACGCGCCAGGTTCGATAACGGCGCCGCCGTATTTCCGCTGACGACCGTAAAAGACGGCGCGATTTCAGACGCCGACTGTGCCGAGCTTTGCTGAGCAATTCTTGACGGCCCTGAAGCGGCCAGGGTGGCTACAGCAGCCGGTCGCTCCGCGGGAACAGGCTTCTCCGCTGGAGCGCTGGAGGTTTTTTCCGGTGATGGCTTGGCTGTCTTTCTGGCATCAATCTCGGCTACAGGTTTGGCCGCCGCTGGCGCCGGACTTGCAATGCTTGTCCCGCTGGAACCAGGTTGGGCCGGCACGCTCGCGCTTGGCTGAACGCTGCCCGAAGGCGCAACTGGAGCAGGCTGGGCCGGCGGCACGTTCGCGGCTTCTTGCGTCTGCCGCTGCGCTGGCGAACCAGCTTTCTGCAGCTTCAGGAAGGCAAACGTCGCCCCGGCTGCGATCACCAGGACCGCTACCACGCCAATCACCATGGACCGATTGCCTGGTTTCTTTTCCTCCGCTGCCACTGAATCGAAAGTGCCAAAGTTCGCGCGCGGTACAAATTCAGAGCGCTTCTCCTCTTTTTTGGTCGGCGCTGCCAGAGGAACTACTTCCACAGGCGTGGACTTAATGGGCTCGACCTTGGAAATCACCGGCGCGGCGGCGCGCGGAGCAGGCGCGGAAGGTTTGATCACCACCGCTGGCACAACCGGAGCGGGTGTTGCCGCGATGACTGGCTTGGCGGCAATCACCGGGGCCGCGGGCCGTGGCACTTCAGCCTGAGGATTTTCTTCCCGGGCGCGGCGCTCTTTTTGCAGCAGCGCGGCAATCTGGTCGCCCATGGTTTTCAGCACGGCGACGTGGGTGATGGTGAACGCGTGGGGCGTGGGCGCGAACGCTGCCAGCACGCCGATGACCCGGCTGTCTTCACGGATTGGCGTCACCACCATGGAGCGTATTCCCAGGGCGCGGATGGCGGCCGTATCGACCCGTGTATCGGTCTCACAATCATCGCAGCGCAGCTCTTTGCCGCTCTGGATGCAAAGCCCGGTAAACGTCCCTTCAACCCGCAAGGCTGCGCCAATATCGGGTGCGCTGGCGCCGCTGCGCGCGCGGCAGATAATCTCGTCCGCGTTGCCTTCGCTCAACGCGATGGCGACTCCGGAAGCGTTGGTGAAGGCCTGGGCGCGCTGCGCAACTACCGCCAAGTCGTCCGGCGAGGCGCCACGCGCTCTCTTGCTAGCGGTGCTGTTAGCAGTATCTGAAGCTTGGGTTGCCATGTGTACGCCGTCCCTCAAACTCAATTTTGATCGTTCAATCCGGACTCGTCCGGGAAAAAACATCAGTTGCAAAACGCCTGAAGAGGACTCTCCGGTCAAACCGGCCCTACTCGCCTCAACGAACGATGGAAAAAATCCTGCCCGCGGCCGATTGCGCCACGGCAAGACAGCTCAGTTGTCAAAATTCCTGGTGTCAAAATTATTGGATCGGCGAAAAAGTCAGACGTGGGCGCTTGGTTGCCGGGTGCGTCAGTGGGGGACTCGCCCTGTGAGCGAGGGGAACGCTTGCGGCTACGAACAGCCTGTCTTTTACGGCCAAACCCGCTTTGTCTTGTCACCACCGTTGGCCGTGCCCTGCACTGCCACGGGACGCGCGGCTTCCGTAGAAGCCACAGCGCCACCTTCGAGGATCCGCGCTGCTACCCGCAACGCCTCAATCTCAGCTTGCAAACCCGAGATCTGGGCCTGGAAAATGGCGATTTGGTTTTCCTTCTCTTTTATCGCGTCATATATATTGGTCATTGTTTAGTGGCCTCACGCGCGAATATAGCAACAACTGAACGAATGTCAATCAGTACCCAGGTACATTGGTTCAGTCATACACCTTAACTGCGGACGCATTTGTGCATGTACCAGGGGCCATCGTCCTTCGCTGGGCGTGCTGCGGACACGGTATAAAACACCCATAAAACCCTATAAAAACCTAAATCAAGTCCTTGGGCCTGGTTCCATGCCGGCTTCCATTCCCAATATGGTCCACGCCGTTACCTTCGTAACGGGTCCTGATGCAATAAGCGCTCCGGTTTGGTTTGTGCAGTCCACTCGTCACCCAAAAACAGCCGCGTGGACCCTTGTTGACGTTTTGCGAAGAATTGGTGCAAGAAGCAGCATTGCCCAAGTGGACATGAAGAAAATGGCGAAATCCAAAATCTGTACCTGTGCTAGTGACCAGGGGGTAGTCTGCCGCTCAATGGTAAAAGAAGGCGTTCTTTAGGGACGAACAACATTCCATTTTCTATATTGTTGAAAATGGTTGCTTTTCACTGGACGTGTGCCGAAAAGAGAATAGAATTCTGCCCGTCTCTCGGTTCTTGCTTTGGCAATCACGTAGCTTATGCCTGCGCCTGAACCACGGAGAGGGAGACGCTCAGTTCCATTCAAGGAGATCCTCTAATGAAGCGTTTGCATCTGTTTTGTCTCATCGCATTACTATGCTGTTGTTTGCCAGTAGCTCTGGCAAACGCGCAGAGTGCAGCCAGCGCGCAGATCTCGGGTCAGGTCGTTGACCCGCAGAGCGCCGTGGTTGTCGGCGCAAAGGTCACAGCAACGAACAAGGACACCGGTGTCGGCCGAACTGTGACGACCACCTCCACCGGCAACTACGTCATCCCCAACCTGGTCCCCGGCACCTATGACGTGAAGGTGGAAGCCAAAGGGTTTGCTGACGGGTCGGCCAAGGGCGTGGCCCTGAACGTGGGAGATCAAAGAGACCTCGGGTTCAAACTCGGCATCGCCGGCTCCACGGAAAGCGTGGAAGTGACCACTGTAGCGCCCTTGATCGAAACCACCAAGACTGAGGTGTCCAGCTCGGTCACCGCTCTTGATATGCAGAGGTTGCCGACGTTCGCTGCAGCCAGCGGCGGGGCAAACGATTATGCCTCGCTTGCGCTGACCGCGCCCGGGGTGAAAACCGACACCAGCACCATAACGACAGACCTCATCGGGCCTGGTTCCATCAACAATCGTGCCAACCTTTATAACGTTGACGGAGCCAACATCACCGACCAACTGGTTTCCGGACGTGATGGACTGGGAGCGTCGGTCGACGAGATCCAGGAATTTCAGGTCCTCACCAACAATTACAACGCAGAATACGGCCAGGCCGGCGGACTGGTGATCAACGCTGTGACCAAATCCGGCACCAACCAGATTCATGGTGACGGTCACATGTATTTCCGCGGGCGCAACCTGCAGGCATCGAATCCGTTTTACAACTTGGGCCTCCTGGGCAGTGCCATTCCACAGTCGGCGCCCCCCACCGGTCTCGGCGGGCCGGTACGTTGCCCGGACGCGGATTTCACTGCCGGCGTTATGACCAAAATTGATGGTTGCCCACGGGTTCCGTTCCACCGCAAGGAAGGCGGATTCACGCTCGGCGGCCCGTTTATCAAGGACAAGTTGTTCTGGTTTGGAAGCTGGGAGTTGAGCCGGCAGGCTGTACCTAACATCTTGACGCCATCGAGCGGTCCCGTCGCTGTGCAGCAGCCCATCAACAACCACCTCTGGTCAATGAAGCTGGACTGGAAAATCAGCAACAATCACACCTTATCAGCCCGTTTCAATAGAGACTGGATCACGCAGGACAACCTTATTTCGCAAACCAGCAACAACATTACTCCCGATGATCTTGTCGCCAACCTCACCCACGTGAGCACGCTGAATGTTGGACTCGTGTCGAGCTTGACTCCGACCATTGTCAACGAAGCCCGGTTTGCCTTCGTGCGCACGCTGACCGATACTCCGGACAAGACCACCTCCCCGGGCGTGGTCAACACTGTAACTGGAACCATCAGTGGAGCCAACTTCTGCTGCCCACAAGGCGGCCTGAATAAGCGCTACCAGTACATTGAAAATCTTACCTGGACCCATGGAAACCACTCCTTTAAGACCGGCGGAACAGTCAGCTACTATCCGTGGTTCTCGCTGTTTCCGCAGTTCCACTTTGGCCAGTGGCGGTTCAACGGCACCACACCAACCGTCTTTACCTACGGCACCGGTCCTGGAGCCGTCACTTCCAAGGACAATATCTACGGCTTCTATTTCCAAGACACCTGGAAGCTGTTCCGTAACTTCACCGTGAATTACGGCATTCGTTACGACTTCGAAGCCGGAGCTTTCAAGGGCGGCACGATCAAAGGACCCAATGGAACCTGTTTCGAGGCCAATGGGATCATCCCGGCCTGCTCCTCGGATGGAAACAACTGGCAGCCTCGTGTCGGCTTCACCTGGGAAATCCGCAAAGGAACGCTGTTTAAAGCATCAGCCGCTGAGAACACCATGCTGGCTTTCAACAATGTGGTTCTGGATTCTCTGAATTTCGACGGCGTCAACCTGCGGACGAACACCATAGCAGTGCCAAACTGCACTCTACCAGCGAATGCCACCAACCCGCTCTGTGTGGCTTTCAATACAAAAGTGTTCCCCCCAACATCGGCATTGCCGACCGCTGCGTGCCCGGGCAACTGCGGACGCGTTCGGCCCATTTCGCCAAACCTGAAGAATCCGGAAATCCACATGTTCAACGCCAGCATCCAACACGAGTTCGGCAAGAACATTGTGGCTGAAATCCAGTACATCGGGCAGTTTGGTTCAGGGCTGTTCGGCGAGCGGGACACGAATGCCCCGGTTATCAAGGCTGATCCTGCGCATCCTGGCTTCTTCTACTTCCAGAACCAGGCTCCAAAGGATCCTACCCAACCCATCACCGCCCGGCCTGACAACCGTTTTCTTGCCGTGCGCACCAACGAGAACTCGCGCACTTCGCAGTACAACGGCATGCTGCTTAGCGTGAGCAAGCGCATGTCACAGCACTTCTCACTCAATGGCAGTTACACCTGGTCCCATGCCATCACCTCGGGTGAAGACTTCTTCGGCCTCTCCGAACCGGGGGACCCCACCAACATGAAGGCGGAGCGTGGACCAGCCTTCAATGATGTCCGCCACGCTGTGAACTTGAGCGGCGTAATCGATACCGGCCGCTTGAGCCAAACCAACATCTTGCGCTGGTTCACCAATGACATCACCCTGGGCGTCATTGAACAGCTCCAGTCCGGACGGCCATACCCCTTCTCCACCGGCAGTGGCGGCTTTGCCAACGCTGTTTTCTTTGGAGCAGGCAACGAAACCCAGCAGCGGCCTAACGTGCTGGCGGATGGAACGATTTCATCTGCTGGCATTGCTTCCGCCGATGGAACCAACGGCCTGTTCGTCACTGGTCCTAACGCAAACACCTTCGTGGCACCGGCCGATGCCAGTGCACTTGGTTCCCTCTCGGCTGACACCGGCGAGGTCGTCGACTTCAAGCAGCTCAACGGCAACCTGACGCGGGACGCGGGACGCGGGAGTCCTTTCTTCCGGACTGACACTTCTCTCAAGAAAACCTTCCGCATACCACGGCAGGAGAACATCAGGCTTGAACTCCAGGCCGATGCGCTCAACCTTTTTAACCACAGCAACTGGCAGGGCTTCAATGCCAATAATTTCCTCTCGCTGCTGGCTCTGGGTTCTGCTACTTGCACCAACTGCATGCGGCCGAACGGAACGTACGCGGGCAAAAGCGGCCAGATACTGCACCTGAGCGACATCACCCATGGAAAGATCAGTTCAGATTTTACGGATCCCAATTTTGGTGGTCTGGGTGATCCTGCCAGTGTTGACGGCTCACGGCTCTTCCAACTCTCATTCCACGTGCGCTTCTAAGGAGCTGACGTGTACAACCACAAGGCGGGCCTATGGGCCCGCCTTTTTACTTTGATGGCACGGGTTCCAGCCCGGAGACGGCCGCGCGTTGAACAATCAGACCTTTGATGACCGAATGCCATACGCCGACCAGCGCGCTTCCAATCAGCACCAGGGCCAGGCACAGTCCCGCCCACATTCCCACGGCGCCCAGCTTCAGTTTGAAACAAAGGAATGCACCTAAGGGCAAGCCGATGACCCAATAACCGACAAGATTGGCCAACATGGGAACGCGAGTGTTACCGGCGCCGCGCAGGGCTCCAGTGGCCACCACCTGCAGGCCGTCGAACAACTGGAACACCGCGGCAACCAGCAGCAGGGTCGCTCCGGCGCTAATTACGCCGGCTTCCGGCGTATAAATGCGGGCAATCGGCCTGGCGAAAAGGAACAATACCAGCCCTGAGCAGGACATGAAAACGGCGGCAAAGAACAAGGCCATCCAGCCGGCGCGGGCTGCGCCATGGGCATCACGCGCGCCCATGGCGTGTCCCACGCGGATGGCCGCCGCCGAGCCGATGCCGAGCGGCACCATGTAAGTGAAGCTGGCGACGTTCAGGGCAATCTGGTGTCCGGCAAGCTGCACGGCGCCGAGTCTGCCGATGAGAAAAGTTGCGGAAGCAAAAGCGCCAATTTCCAGCAGCAATTGCACGGCTGCCGGAAGGCCCAATCGGAGCAACAGGCGAATGCGCGCCAATTCAAGGCGGCGTGAAGCGCTCCACAATCCGCTCGAGCGTTTGCGGTCATAGTAAACCGCGGCAATGGCCAGCACCGCAACCATGTATGTCCGCGAGATGCAGGTAGACCACCCGCTGCCCGCCACTCCATATCTGTGCGCCCCAAGATGGCCGTAAACCAGCACCCAGTTTCCCAGCAGGTTCACCAGATTGGCGGAGATCAATGCGAACACCACCGGCTTAACGATGTGCATGGCCTGCAGGTAGCGCCGCAAAGCAAAGTAGAGCGCCAGCGGCAGGGTGCTCCAGACCAGCGCCTTCAGAAAAGGGACCGTCTCCGCCACCAGTTCCGGGGCCAGCCCGAATTGGGGAAACAGCGGCAGTAACGCCAGCATGGACGCCATCAGCAGGGGTGAGAGAGCGCAAGCCATGTACAGTGAGTTCCACATGGTGCGATGGCACTCCTCAAGCCGTCGCGCGCCGTAGGCCTGTGCCACCAGCGTGTCCATGCCCAGCATGATGCCGCTGCCGAAGACCCCGATGCTGTAAAACAGGGTGCTGCCCAGGCTCACTGCGCCGATGGAGGTCGCGCTATCCGGCAGCCGCCCGACCATGACAGTGTCAATAAATGACATGGCCAGCCATCCCAATTCGGTGAGCGCCAGCGGCACAGCCAGGCGCAGCATGGGACGAAATTCCTGGCCGATCTCACGCGTGTGCGGCATCTCATGATTTAAACACACATGGATCTAAACACACTTCCCTGCAGCGCAGCGGCGAAGGTCAGAACGTCTACAGATGAGTATTCCAGCGACCCGGCAGCAGATCACGGGCAGCTAGACCTTTGGGTAGCTGATAAAGAACGGTTCCGTATCCGGGTAGTCTTCGAGGATGGCGTGGTAACCGGAGGAGATCCGAGTAGGGTTTTTGACCGCGCGCCGCAATTCAAACCGGACGCCGCTTTTGCACTCCCTGCAAATTGGAAAACGATCGCCCTTCAGAAGTGTGGCTTCATGCATCAAGCGATGAGGATCGTGTGTGACCCTGTAAACGCCATTCTCCGGCACCAATTCTCCCGGCCGGTATTTTTGCGTAGTCTTGAGTTGCTTGGGCACTAATAATTCCCCACAGGTATTTCCATATTAAAAGACTTCTAATATTGCTGGCAAGGGCAGTTGGCTACAACCACCGTGGCAGTCACCATCTTTTGCGAACTGGATCAATGACAGCGAAAATGCTCAAGATCAACAGCTTGCGGTATCTGAAGTCGAATCGTTAGTGAAAACGGTGAAGGTGGACCTGGCCCTGATCGGCCATGGCTTCCGTGGACCGGAGAAGCGAAAGATTGCGCACGCCGTGACCCGCTACTATCCCGGCCTTCCCATTCTGGAGATGTGTCTCCACTCACCTGAAATTCCGGATGCGGACTTTGTTTTCAGCGATTCGCCAGATGAGCTGATCACGGCAATCAGACAGGTCCTCGCCGGG
>JBGPZS010000356.1:0-4701 GCA_041493865.1 Terriglobia bacterium | reverse complement strand
TCCCTTGAGCGCGAAGAGGTTTTTGACACCTTCCGCCGCTGGGGATACCTGGACGCCAACCTGAACCCGTTTGGCGGGCCCATTGCCGGGGGGTATCCCGACGTTCGCATCCAAGGCGAGGGTGCGAACGATGCCCGGCGGATTTATTGCGGCTCGATCGGGGCCGAGTTCATGCATCTGCCGCAGAGCGACCGCCGCGAGTGGGTCCAGAACAGGATGGAGAACCCAGCACCGCAGCCGGTGGACCGGCGCTGGCTGGCAGAGCGCCTGCTCCAGGCCGACCTGTTCGAGCAGATCCTGCAAACCCGTTATCTGGGCACCAAGCGCTATTCCGGCGAGGGCGCGACCGCACAGATCCCGCTCCTGGACGTGGTACTGGAAACCGGCGCGGACCTGGGCGCGACTACCACGGTGATGGCCATGAGCCATCGCGGGCGACTTACGGTGATGAACCTGGTGGTGGGCATTCCGCCGGAAAACGTCTTTGCCGGGTTTGAGGATGTTGATCCGCGCTCTGTGCTGGGTGGCGGCGACGTGAAATATCATCAGGGCGCGACAGGTGAATTCCACACCCGCAATGGCAAGGTGCTGCGCACGCACCTGGTTTCCAATCCCAGCCATCTTGAGGCGGTTGATCCTGTTGCGCTGGGGCGCACGCTGGCCAAACAGAAGCACGCCGGCGAAAACGGCGTGAAAGAGATACTGCCGGTCATCCTGCATGGCGACGCGGCTTTTGCCGGCCAGGGCATCTGGGCGGAGACGCTGAATTTTGCCGGATTGAAAGGTTACTCCGTGGGCGGAGCGATCCATGTGATCGTGAACAACATGATCGGTTTCACCACCAACCCGCGCGAGCTGCACACCTCGCGCTTCTCATCCGATCTGGCCAAGCGCCAGCCCATTCCGATCTTCCACGTCAACGCGGAAGATCCAGAAGCGGTCTTGCGCGTGGCGCGAATGGCCACCGAGTATCGCTATCAGTTCGCAAGTGATGTGGTGATCGACCTGATTGGCTATCGCCGCCACGGTCACAGTGAAGTCGATGATCCTACCATCACGCAGCCGCTGCTCTATAAACAGATCAACGCGCACCGTCCGCTGTTCGAGATTTACGCGGAGAAAAACAAGATCGATACCACGGACATGGCGCAGAGTTTCCGCGCCAAGGTGGATGCGGCCTATGATCACGCCGCGCAGATGCAGAAATCCCCGATGCTGCGCAAATTACCGGGTTATTGGGACAAGTATGCCGGCGGACGTTACAAGCCTGAGTACGAAGTGCCAACCGCGGTCGCTGAAGACCAGCTGCGCCGTATCACGGAAAAGCTCACCACATATCCGGAAGATTTTGCCATTCATCCCAAGGTCAAGAAGCTGCTGGAGCAGCGCGAGAAGATGGGCACGGGCAAGTTGCCGCTGGATTACGGCATGGCGGAGGCCCTGGGTTTCGGTTCGCTGCTGGTGGAAGGCGTTCCCGTGCGTCTCTCCGGGCAGGACGCACGCCGCGGCACCTTTAATCACCGCCACTCGGTCTTGATCGATACGGAAAACGAACAGGAGTACGTGCCGCTCAGCCACATCACGCCCAACCAGGCGTGGTTTGAGGCCTATAACTCGATTCTCTCCGAGGCCGCCGTGCTGGGCTTTGAATACGGCTTCAGCCGCGACTATCCCGATGGGCTCACTTTGTGGGAAGCGCAGTTTGGCGACTTTGCCAACGGCGCGCAGGTTATCATCGACCAGTTTATTGTTGCCGGTGAAGACAAGTGGGGACTGCTCTCAGGCCTGGTGATGTTGCTGCCCCATGGCTATGAAGGCCAGGGACCGGAGCACTCCAGCGGACGCATTGAGCGCTACCTGCAACTTGCCGCCAAAGACAATATCCAGGTGGCCCAGCCTTCCACGGCAGCGCAATACTTCCACCTGCTGCGGAGACAGGCCTTGCGCAGCTGGCGCAAACCGCTGATCGTGTTTACGCCAAAAGGCATGTTGCGGCACCCTGACGCCGCCAGCCCGCTGAACGAGTTCACCCAGGGGCGCTTCCAGAACGTAATCCAAGATACTGAGATCCAGAACGCGGAGCGGACTATCGTGTGCACAGGAAAGATCGGCCATGAACTGCGTCGTGAGCGCAAGCGTCGCGGCGACAACAAAACGGCCATCATTTTCCTGGAGCAGCTCTTCCCGCTTCCCGAAGCAGAGTTGGAAGCGGCCTTCGCGCAACATACGAACGCTCGTGAGGTTTTGTGGGTGCAGGAAGAGCCGGCCAATATGGGCGCGCTGAACTTCCTGGCGCCGCAACTGGAGCGTCTGGCCCGCGGAGTTCCGTTCCGTTCGGTGAAGCGCTCACCATCGTCGAGCCCTTCCACCGGTTCGCATACGGCGCATGAGATGGAGCAGAAGACCCTGCTGGAACTGGCATTCAAGGCGTTTTAAGCCGGTAGATTGCAGCATCGCAAGAGAGGCCACGGTCATCCAAGTTTGAGTCCGGTACTTATAAACGAAAGGTGGTTGAAATGGCACAAGGAACTGTAACGGCACATGAGGTCCCGGCGCTGCCATACGCGTACAACGCGCTGGAACCGCACATTGACGAGCAAACCATGCACCTGCACCATGACAAGCACCATGCGGCTTACGTTACCAAGCTGAACGGTGCAATTGAGAAACACCCTGAACTGGGAAGCAAGAGCGCGGAGGAGCTGATCCGCAATCTGACCACGCTGCCGGAAGATGTTCGCGGCGTCATTCGCAATAACGGCGGCGGGCACGTGAACCACACCATGTTCTGGCAGATTATGGGCCCGAAGAAGGGCGGCAATCCCACGGGCGCCATTGCTGACGCAATCAACAAGACCTTCGGCGGCTTTGATGCTTTCAAAGAAAAGTTCGAGGCCGCGGGCGTGAACCAGTTCGGCAGCGGCTGGGCCTGGCTGGTGCGCACCAAGTCCGGCGAGTTCAAAATCACCTCCACTCCCAACCAGGACAATCCCATCTCCAATGGTGAATTTCCGGTCCTGGGGAATGACGTGTGGGAGCACGCCTATTACCTGAAGTATCAGAACCGCCGCCCCGATTATCTGAAGGCGTGGTGGAACGTGGTGAACTGGGACGAAGTCAATAAACGCCTGGCACAAGCTGATGGCTTCTTTAAGTAAATAATCCGTGTTCAATGGGCCGCCCCGGACGGGGCGGTTTTTTTTGCCAGCTTAGTAACGTTACTGTCTTGAGTCTCACTACCTTGGTGCGGGACGGGTACGGCGAGAGCTGTGCTATAACATTCGTGCAACCCCCCTATAATTACCCATTTTTTTTTTGCAGACGAGGTGTGTTTTGAACAGATTCTTGAGGGGAACCTGTGTACTTGCCTTTGCTTTGGTCGCGCTTGGTTCTGCGAAGGCCCAGGATTTCAAAGGTTTCTATGTTGGCGCCAATGCCGGTGAAGCCTTTGGCCGTGCCAGCATGCAAACCAGTCCAATTTTCAGTCCCACCGGCTATTTTGCGACTACGAGCACGCCGGCAATTACTGCCGCCAGCACCCAGCAGGCAACGCCCAACGGGCTTACGGCCGGCGGCGGGGCAGGCTACAGCTATCAATGGGACAACTTTGTTGTGGGTTTCGAGGCTGATTTCGGCAAGATGGATTTGAGCGGTGCCACAACCGTCACGCAGGTTTATCCGTGCTGCGCACCGACGGCGTTCACCGTGCTCCAGACGGCGGAAACGAGCTGGCTATTCACCGCTCGCCCGCGCATGGGCGTGGCCTTTGGCCACTTCCTGGCGTATGGGACCGGCGGCCTGGCCCTGACCAGCGTGAAGTACAACGCGCTGTTTACTGACACGTTTGCCACCGCGCACGAAAGCGCCAGCCTGGAAGAGAAAAGGCCCGGATGGGCGGTCGGCGGCGGAGGCGAATTTAGCTTTTCGCACCATTGGTCCGTCAAGGGCGAATACCTCTATATGGGCTTCGGCAGGGCGACCGTCGTCAGCACCAACCTTACGGCTTTTACGCCGCCCATTCCATTCCCAACAAACATTTTCACTCACACCATCGATCTCAAAGCGCAGGTCGTGCGTGGCGGCGTGAACTTCAGGTTCTAAGCTGTTGGTTGTTACAAAAAGGCCTCCTGAAAAGGGCGGTTTTTTCCACGCGCTAGTAGCACTAGTCCCCAAGTAGTGTGATGAAAGTTATGCAAACGTCCGTACAAAATAAATTCCAAATTCGACAGATGAGGTGTGTTTTGAAAAGATTCTTAGCGGGAACCTGTGTACTTGCCTTTGCTCTGGTCGCGCTTGGTACTGCGAAGGCCCAGGATTTCAAAGGGTTTTACGTCGGCGGATATGCCGGCGGCGTCAAAGGTAACAGCGATGCGTTTACTAGCACCGTTTTCAGTCCAACTGGCTATTTTGCCACTACTAGTATTCCGGCAATAGCCGCAGCCGGCCATCAGCCTCTGAGTCCTCGCGGTTTCAACGGAGGCGGACAGGTTGGCTTTAACCTTCAAAACGGCCATTGGGTTTTTGGCGTCGAAGCTGATTTCGGCAGCATGCACGTCAAGGACGACTTTTCGTCCACGGCGCTTTATCCTTGCTGCGCTCCCACAAATTTCACCGTTACCCAGACCGTCAAGACCAATTACCTGATTACAGCACGTCCCCGCATCGGTATCGCGAGCGGTTCATTCATGGTGTATGGCACCG
>JBGPZS010000544.1:0-2784 GCA_041493865.1 Terriglobia bacterium | reverse complement strand
GTTCGCGGTCACGGTTAAAACGGCTTTGGTTACGGTAAGAGTGGCGCTGCCGCTGCTGGTGGCAAAGATTGCATCGCCGGTAAAGGTTGCGATGATAGCGCCTGCGTAAGTGCCGGGCGCAATGGTGCCCAGGCTCGCAGTGAGAGTGGCCATGCCGCTGGCATCTGTGATTGCGCTGCCAACGGAGTTCCGGTTTACAAAGAAGTTGATGGTTTCGCCCACGGCCGGGGAGTTGTCAGACTTTTTTCTCAAGGTCGCGGACAAGACTGCGCTACCGCCAAATGCGCCGGTGGCTGGAGCGACTGTGAGCGTGCTTGCCACGGGTTGCGTCCCTGTGATGTTTGAAGAGGCGGAATTATTGGCCGTATTCGGATCGACCGCCGACGAGTTGTTAATGCTGGCCGTGTTCGTGATAATTGCGCCGTTCGTCACCGTACTGCTGACGCGGCCAACCAGAGTCACCGTGGCTGTGGCGCCGCTGGCCAGAGAGGGGAAACTCACCAGGCGATTGTTGATCGTACCCAGGCAAACTCCGCCATTCGTGGCCGCGCACGATACAAAACTCAGCGTGGAAGGCATGGTATCGGCCAGGCTGAACGCAGCCGCGGCCGGCCCGTTGTTGGTGATGCTGATGGAATAAGTAACGGTGTTGTTGGCGGCCACAGTGGTCGGGGAGGCGGTCATGGAGACGGCGAGGTCCGCCGAAGCGCAGCTCCGCGGCGGAAATGCCGCCACGCCCTGGATTTCCGCAGGCAGATTGATGCCTTGATCTTTAATCGAAGTCAGGCTGCCGTTGCCGTTGATTCTGTACAGCGCCATGCCGAAATTGTCGTCAGCGACATAAAGAAATGTCCCGCTGCTGTCGGTGGCCATGCCCACGGGCGAATGGACCGTGCCCACTCCGCCGAATTTCCCCAGCAGCGCCAGGCTGCCATCTGCATTCATGGCGAAGGAACTAATGCTGTTGCTGAACTGATTGCTTTCGAAGAGAAATGCGTTATTGGGAGTGGCAAGAACTATGTTGGAATTGTTCCCCGTGCTTTGAAACGGAGTGCCGGCAATGGGAGAGAGCACGCCGCCGGCGTCAACAGCCCAGGCGTCCGCCAGCGTTGGAGTGCCGGTGGCTTCGCCGCCGTACAGGCGATTGTTACCGCAGCTATTGAAGTCCAGCCCGGTCACGAGCCCGGTGCCAGTTTTTGGGAAAGGCGAACCGAGCACCGGCGTGAGCGCCCCAGTCACTGGATTCAGGGTAAAAGTGGAGACGCTGGCCTCATTGGCGATCGCCAGAAGCTGGCCGTTGGATGAAATTTTCATTCCTGCGTTCGGAGTGCAGCAGTTCGCTGTGGTTGCCGCCAGGGCGAGCACTCCAGTAGGCGCGATCGTAAAAGTCTGAATTTGTCCGTTGCTGGAAGCCATCAGGAAACGCGCATCCGGCGTGGCTGCAATCGACATGCCCTGGCAGGAGTCCAAGGAGAGACCGCTGGCGAAGGGCGACCCAGGCACAAGCGTCAACGCGCCGCTGACGGGATTGATCGTGAACCCGCTGATCGTCATGTCACCTGTATTGGCGACGAAGAGCAGTTGATTGACCTGCGTGACGATCATCCGGTCCAGGCCATAGCACACCACGTTCTTGCCCGCTCCACCCGTGGCGAACGGCGATCCAGGCACGTTAGTGAGCACACCAGCCGACGATACCGAGTACGCGGCAACGCTGTTCGCAGGCGACTGGTTGTTTATATAAACAAAGTTAGCCTGGGCCTGGGATGCCAGAGGAAGCGCCAGCGTGAACACCAGCAGAATTGCGGCGGTCAGCCAGAGCGATCCAGCAATTTTGTGTTGACGTGTAGTTTTGGAACAGGTGGGGACACTTAAGGCAAGGTGCTCAAAGGCGTGCATGCGTTTTCTCCCAAATGTCTCGTTTGAGACCAGAAAAAATCACGGTCATAGCCGTGCGCGGCCTTCAAGGCGAATCATGAGACCGCTTTGTGCCTGGAATGCCAGGCCGGACAAAAATCGATCAAGGGAGGAGCCCGGAAGATCTTTGCTTCTCTGACCCTTTCATTGCCTAACTGTGAGCTTTGCCGGTCCAGCAACTGCTTCAAGCGGCCGTCAAGCTTCACGATGGTGCGTCACCAGGAGATATAGTCGTATAACGATATAAATGCTTGAGGCGGTGGTCTCTTGTCCATGGCCTGGTGCTGTGACAAAAGGACAACCGAAATCTCTTCTTAAAATTTGCTTCGCGCCGGAATCGCGTAATTCATTGCAGGCTGCAACAAAGTCGTGAAAGGGATGGAGCCGGAAGGATGCTGTTCTCTAGCCCTGGAAAACTAAATGGACCGAAGGGATGAAAGCCGGAAGGATTTCTTTCAAGCCTGTTTCGATGCGTTATATACGAAATGTACGCATCCCGGATTAGAGTGCCCTTAGGAGAAGATTAAAATTTCTAACACTACGCGGAAGGACACAAGCTAACAAGTCACGATTTTGAGTTTACGTTTTGCGGCGGGGTGACTTGAGCGGTGAGACGAATGATCGGGGATGGGGTAAAGAGAGGCTGGTTGGAGAAATAACCAGCCTCCCCAGGGTGGTGGATAACTGCATTGCGCAGTCTAGTTGAAAACGGCTACCCGTATTCGAGATCCACATGATCCGCCCGCCCGCGGGACGAATCCCAACCGGCGAAAGGTCCGTCGATCTTCGATACGCCGACGCTTTTGGGGGAGGAAATGCCACCGGACCAAAATGCGCCGCAGTCGTGTATGCCGTCTTCCGGCCCTG
>JBGPZS010000327.1:0-4951 GCA_041493865.1 Terriglobia bacterium | reverse complement strand
TTCTGCGTAGCGTGTAATCCGGCAGGCGCAGCCACCGCCGCCGCCTGGGAAAGATAAATTCGGTCTTGCTCCACTCCCATCTGTGGCGCTTCTTCTTTTTATCCATGGGATTGAAGACCTTCACTGAAAAAGCCGGCATCCATAGCCGCGGATTGGCCAGGTTCACCCTCAGTTGTACCGGCTTGGTGGCGAACGCGTTTCTGGGGACGATGACATCCAGTTCCAGCCGCCGCAGCACCGCCGCTGAAGCG
The DNA here is from genome assembly GCA_041493865.1 of Terriglobia bacterium. GTDB lineage: Bacteria > Acidobacteriota > Terriglobia > Terriglobales > Acidobacteriaceae > Angelobacter. The sequence continues at coordinate 4,700 of JBGPZS010000327.1, read as the reverse complement.
ATGCCGGAAACCACAATCGCGGCCAGCATCGCCGCCAGTACGATAAAGAGGAGATTGTTCGCGGTATTGAGCGCGGCCACGCTGATCACCAGCGAGACGCCCAGGTAGGCCATGCCTTCGCGCGTCAGTTCGTAGTCGAAGGCGTCTTTCATCCGTGCCGCGGCCACGCGTCGCGCCAGAAAAGGCACCGTCAGCAGCCCGACAATACCGGCCAGCAACAACGCGGAAGTCGCAAAGATGGCCGTGGCCAGCATGTTGCCGCGTTCTCGCGCCACTGACGAAAACACCGCCGCCGTAAACGCCAGCCCGAGTCCGGCCACGGCCATAAAGAACCGCTGCCACGCCTCGCGATCAACGCTGGCCAACATCGACTTCAAATACGCGCGCATTCCTGCCCTTGCTTTCCTGGCATTAGTGTGGCACAGACTCGGAAAATCCGGTTAGTGCCTAAAGTGCTTCAAAGATCATGCCGGCCCGGAGCCGGAAGTCTGGTCCAGAAAATCCAGCACCAGCCGGTTAAATTCATCCGGCGTCTCCTCGAAGGGCAGATGCCCCGCGCCCTCAATCAGAGCGCGCTTGCATCCCGGCAGCGCCCGCATGAGAGCTTCAGAAGATTTAAGGTCCACAGCGCTATCGTGCGTTCCCCAGATCAGCAGGGAGCGCGCCTGTACGCGGGCGATCGCTCCTCGTAGCGCAGCCTCGTCGTTTTCCCAGCTGCGGAGAGTGTTCAGAATGTTGTGTACCCTGCCCGGCCGCATCAGCAGCCGTGAGTAACCCTCAAGCGTCCCGGGGGGAATGCGTCCCGGATCGCCGTACATGCGCTGCAACGCGGTGCGATGAAGCGGCCGTGAAACCGGTATCGTCAGGCGAAGCAGCGTTCCTCCCAGCCGGCCGTTGAGAAAGCGTATGCGTCCGGCGCCAAAATCTGACCAGGGATTCACCGGGGCCGCCAGCACCAGGGAGCGCACTTTCCGGCTTATTGCCGCAAGAAAAATTGCCACCGCCCCGCCCCAGGACGATCCCACCACGTCCACCGACCCAAACTCAAGCTTTTCCAGCAAGCCGGCAAGGCGGAGCGCCTGGGCTTCCATGCTGCAATCCAGGTGGCTTGGCGCGTCGTTTTCGCCAAAGCCGGGCAGATCGACGGCCAGAGTGGTGTGCCGCTCCGAAATCGCCGGGACATTGAAGCGCCAGCAGAACGATCCCCCTAGCAGTCCGTGCACCAGGACCACAGGCGGACCAGAGCCGGATACTAAATACCGGAGTTGCTGTCCGGCGATCTCAGTCAGGTGCTTCTGCATTTGCATGATTTCCAGCCACAAACGGTTTGGGGGACAGCCACTTTCCCGATTCAGGCACTCAAAGTTAAATGTTATCGCCTCTGTAGCTTCTATATAGCGGGGCTTTTCTAAAATAGTTCCGCATTTTCTAAAGTAAAGCCCCCCTATGACTTTCTAATATCTCCAGAGAACATCAAAATACAAAAAATCACACTAAAAATCCCAATTTGCGTAGCTTTTCTCCTGAAAGCTGTTTATAATTTCGTAAACATAGGTAAACAAGGCGTTTATTCATCCCGATAGGTAACAATCATGGCATCTCACTTGCATCAATCTAACCCAAACCCACTGGCCTTGCGATATGGGCCAAGGGTGGAGAGATTTGGAACCCAGCGGATGCGAAAGGATTCCATAGTTCGGTTTTCAGCCATCGTCCTGGCACTTCTCACGGCGACCATGGTTGTCTTTGCCATTATCAACTGGCAAAAGGAGGGTCAATATACCACTCCTACCGATGGCGTTTGGTGGAAGGAAAAAGCCGGCTTCCTGGTGGCGAAGGGGCTTATTCCCAACGGTCCGGGAGAAAAAGCGGGAATCAAAGTTGGCGACCGCTTGCTGCGGGTCAACAATTCTCCTCAAGACCAGACGATCAAGAACATCATTGAGTTTGAGAAGCACCTTCACCGTAGCGGCGTGTATTCCCGCGCCACGTATCTGCTTGAGCGTCAGGGCGTGAACGTGGAAGTGGGACCGGTAATCCCGGTGCCGGCCGACAATTCCTTGAAAATGGGCCAGCGGCTCATCGCGCTGATTTATCTGGGCATTGGTTTGTACGTGCTCTTTCGCCGCTGGACAGCCCCAAAATCCACGCATTTTTATCTCTTTTGCCTGGTGTCATTTGTACTGTACTCGTTCCATTACACGGGCAAGCTGAATGCGTTTGATCAGGCCATTTACTGGTTCAGCATTGTCGCGTGGTTATTGCAGCCGGCGCTGTTCCTGCACTTTGCCCTGACTTTCCCCAAACCGCGCAGGCTTCTGGCCAGGTACCCGTGGGCCATTTCTCTGGCCTACGTGCCGGGGGCCGTTCTGCTGGCGATGCAAATCGTGGCCATCGCCTTCCTTGAGTTCACTGAATCGGTGCGCTGGGAGCTCGACCGGCTGCAGATGCTCTATCAGACCCTGTATTTCGCGGCTGCCGCCGTGATCCTGTGGCGCCGATACAGGCAAGCCAGTACCCCGCTGCAACAGCAACAGCTCAAATGGATCTCTCGCGGGACCGTGCTGGCGATTGGACCTTACACGCTCTTCTACGTCCTCCCCTATATTGCCGGAGTGCTGCCCACATCGGCCATGAAGATCTCCGTGCTGTCGCTGGTCTTCCTGCCGGTTACATGGGGCTACGCCATCGTGCGTTACCGGCTGATGGACGTCGACATCATCTTCAAGCGCGGTGTCGCCTATACTCTGGCCACTGCGGCCATTGTGGTGGCTTACTTTGTCGGCATTGGAAGCCTGGCCGGCTCCATCACCACCAAGTTCCCGGGCGCGGGTACGTTCGGCCTGATCGCGGTCATCATCATTACCGCCCTGGTTTTCGAGCCGCTCAAGAACTGGATCCAGGTCAGGGTTGACCGGTTTTTCTACCGCAAACGCTATGACTATCGCCGCACGCTGATCGAATTCGGCCGCGAGCTCAGCTCTGAAACCGACCTGAGAGCCATGTTGACTTCGGTGATTGACCGCCTCTCCCGCACGCTGCTGGTCGATCGCATTGCCATCTTCCTGGCCACGGACGCCAACGCCAACGAATTCGTCATGGAGAAATCCTTCGGCATCAGCTATAACGGCTCGCTCGATCTCACCTTCCTGGTGGTGGAGCGCCCGGAGCAATACGCCGGACACATCTTCTTTGACAACACGCGCAAGGCCCTGCAGGAAAGCGTGACCGCGCGAGAGACCATCGCCAAACTGAATTTGAACTATTACATTCCCTGCACCGTGCAGAACCGCACCATCGCCGTAATGGGCCTGGGCAAAACCATGGCCGGCGAATTCCTATCCAGTGAAGACGTGGAACTGCTGGAAACGCTGGCCGGGTATATGGGCATTGCCATCCAGAATGCCCGCCTGTACGCATCGCTGGAGCAGAAAGCCAGCGAATATGAGCGCCTGAAGGACTTCAACGAAAACATCGTTGAATCCATCAGCGTGGGCGTGCTGGCCGTGGACCTGGAAGACCGCATTGAGTCCTGGAATTCCCAGATGGAAGTGATGTATGCCATGCCGCGCTCCCAGGTGCTGAATGAGCGTTTGAGTGAAGTCTTCCCCGCGGCTTTTATGGAAGAATTTTACCGCGTGCGCCAGGACCCCGGCATTCACAATTTATATAAGTTCCGCCTCAATACCCGCGCGGGTGATACGCGTATTGCCAACGTGGCCATTGCTCCGCTGGTCACCAGAAAGTTCAACGTGATCGGCCGCCTGATCATCGTGGATGACATCACGGAGCGTATCGAACTGGAATCGCAATTGAGTCAGGCGGAAAAGCTCTCGTCCATCGGACTGCTCGCCGCGGGCGTGGCCCATGAGGTCAACACGCCCCTGGCGGTCATTTCCAGCTACGCCCAGATGCTGACCAAGCAGATCAACGGCGATGCCAAGCTCGGTCCGCTGCTGGAAAAGATCACGCGCCAGACTTTCCGTGCTTCAGAGATTGTCAACAACCTGCTGAATTTCTCGCGTACCAGCGCCACCGAGTTCAGCGCCATTGATCTCAACAAAATCATCACGGAAACCCTTACCCTGCTGGAGCACCAGCTGAGGACCTCGCACATCAAGGTTGAGACGGACCTCTATCCCGGGCTGCCGCTGATCCATGGCAACTCCGGCAAGTTGCAGCAGGTGTTCCTGAACCTGTTTCTCAACGCGAAAGACGCCATGGCGGGCAAGGGCGGCACGTTGAACATCAGCACGGTGAACGGTGACAGCGTGCAGGTCAACATCAGTGACAGCGGCGCTGGCATTGAACCGGAGCACATCAACAGGATTTATGACCCGTTCTTCACCACCAAAACCTCCCCGCGTGAGGGCCAATCGCGCGGCACGGGCCTGGGCCTGTCCGTTACTTACGGAATCATTCAAGAGCATGCAGGCAAGATCCGCGTGGACTCACAACCTGGCCAGGGAACCAAGTTTCAACTGGAATTTCCCATGAGAAAGGCAGTCAATGTCTGAAGCCGCGGTCTTAAGTCGCCCCCGGACAGACGCCGGTAACGGCGGTTCCGTCCTCATTATCGACGATGAAGTTGCTATTCGCGAGTCGCTGGAGACCCTGCTCGAATTCGAAGGGTACAGCGTGGAATCGGCCGAGACCGGCGAAGATGGACTGGCCCGCCTGGGCGAGCATACCTTCGACCT
>JBGPZS010000299.1:0-5294 GCA_041493865.1 Terriglobia bacterium | reverse complement strand
CTTTTCATTTTGTCGCTGCGCTCCACACCGCTTACGCTTTCTTCTTTTCGGCAATCATGCTCCAGCCCTGATGCCTCGGGCTCGGCGCGTCAGCCGGCCTCGCCCTTGCTGAGGCTGGTTTGTCGTATTGCACCAAACCGCTTGAAATATATCAGAAGCCCTTCATCGCTGTGCAACAGCAAGCAAACTGCAAAACTATAATGGGTTTTGGCTTTGGGGTCTTCTGAAATTGCTTCTCTCGCAAACCAAAATCCCTTCCATCGCAAACCCAGGATACCTGGGATTCATCTCACTGATGAGGGAGACATGCCAATGGTCAAGATAACTTGTGATGTTTGCGGCAAGGCGCGGCCGCAGAAGGACACGCGAATCGGGGACGATTCCTGGGTGCTGGGCTATGACCTAGAAGTGGAAAATGCGAATGCGCTGCAACGGTCGCTGCGTTTTCTGAACCGCTGGGACGATGCGCGCGTGCTGGAACTGGGCGCCATCCATCTTTGCTCGGTAAAGTGCAAGGATCAATATATAAAGGAAGCGCGGGCGGCGGCCTGAGGCGCCAGAAGCGCGAGTTGCCCGTGCGCGGTCCTGCGCGGCTGTACGGCATGCGCGGGGCCGGGTTGGTACAGCAGCAGCAACATCATGGAGGCGGCCAGCCACAAAACGGCCACCACAAAAACGATTTTATTCAGCCGCGAACCTGCACGCGAGTTTCTGTTTTCTTCTTGTTGTAATTTCATGTCTTATTAAGATAGATGCACGGGGGACCGCAGAGGTTACTGCTGCTCATTGAAAGCGGACAAAAAAATCTTTTAGCGTTTGCTTGAATCGCGATTTTTTTCGTCTTAGTTCTGCTGCTTGGCTTCTGCCGATTGCGGACGCGCGGCGCTGCCCAGGTCCAGCACTACCTTCCAGCGGCCATTCTCCCGGCGCCAGACGGTTACATACAGTCCGTGCGAGACCGACGCGCCATTCTTCGCCTCATAATCACCGTAGGTATAACCCAGCGTGCCATCTTTGGCAGCTTCAGCTTTGGTGGGCGTCCAGCTCAGGGTGAAACCCTTGTTGGCGAAAACAGGCTCGTAATAAAGCGCGCAATGCGGTTTTGCCGGTGATGGTTTTGCCATCGTGGATGGTAGAGGCATCGCCGGCGAAGAAATCCATCCAACCTTCCAGGCGGCGGGCGGCCGTCTGTTTGGCAAACGCAAGATCGGCGTCCCGCAACTCTTTCTCCAATACCGCGGGCTCGGAGACCACCGGCCTGGTGGGCTGAGCAGCCGCGGCGGAGACCAGCTTCCTGGTGGAGATCGCAGCCACACCGAGCACAATCACAACCAGAAAAACAAAATCGCGATGCATGGCAAACTCCAGCGAACGAAAATGGCCGTTGGTAAAACACAAGATCCAGCGGCCTGGCGTGATTTTAAACTGAGTTCAAGTGCGTCGTCCCCGGCGTGACCTTGATCCGCCGATTGCGATGAACTCATGGTTATCGGACTGCATGTCTCCTTTTCCACACAATCCACAGTGCTGCACCATTCTCAGGCATTGACCCTTCAATCCGGCGGCGCGTAGATTCAGAAGACACGAGCACGTCGCCGCTTGGTCCTGAATTACAACCAGCCAAAACTTCATTTGTCGATCCCCGCGGGCATCGTGGGACGGCTTGTGGATAAAAGTCATAGGAGAATCAAGGAAGAAACCACCCCAATTCCCGGCGAGTCCCGGTAAAAGACGGGAAACACGGTAGTTGGGTCGCGTGACGGCATTTTGTGCGCTAAGGTACAATAGATTGTATAAGCCTCTTGACAGGCACTATATACAGGCGTAAGTTTCCAACACTGGTTGTCCTGGCCGGACCCGCGGCGAGTCAGAAAACGGGTTACCGACATCACAAAAGATGCTCGGCGTCAGAGGTGGCGCCGGAAACAATAATCGCGGTGAACTGAATAGTTATGGCATTCGCGTCGCCGGCATGTGCCGGCGCTGCTAACCATGCTTTTTCGGGAGAGGGGTCCATGGAAATGAATTGGTCGCGCTGGTTCTACTGTGAATCAAGTTTTGGATTGCTGCTGGTGCCGAATCAACCAGGCATCTTTGCTCTGGCAGAAGAAGTTGTGCAGTCAGCGGGGCCGCACTCCCGGCGCATGCTGGCGGTCTTTGAAGTGGAAGAAGCGGACGACTTGTCCCGGGCCATGAGCCGGCTCTTTGCTGCCGGCAGTCCGTGGCGCGAGAAGCTGACACAAGCGCGTTGCTACGTGCGGTATGCCATCGCTCCCAGCATTGCCGATCGCCGGGCCGCGGCTGCCGCGCTCAAGAACTGGCTGGGGTCGCAACGCGAGGTTGCAGCGCAGATCTTTGAGAAATCGGTGAGCGTACCGTCAGAGTTGGCGATGGCGCCTGCTCAGATCCTGGCGAGACCGGAATCGCTCGATCACGGGTCTGGCGAAGAATTGAAAACCATGGCTGAACGCGCGGTCGATCGCGTGACCCACGGCATACGACTGAACAAGGCCTTTCCGGCGGGATTCTAGGACAAGCGGCGGAACAACGATTGAGCATGGGCAAACCCGTGCCAGGCAGCCAATGAAACAAATGGCAACACTCAAGAGTGAATTGGAGAGAATGAAATGGCGGAGACGAACACAAAGGTTGTTATGAAAGAAGAAACTCGCACATCAGCGCACCACCCAACAGCGGGACCGAACGCCGCGCCCGGACTGAAGTTCCCGCGCTATTTCACCCGCACCGGCGTCTCGCCATACGACGAAGTGGAATGGGAGCTGCGCACCGCCAACATCACTGACGCCAAGGGCAACACGATCTTCGAACAGCGCAACGTGGAGTCGCCCAAGGACTGGTCGATGACCGCCGTCAACATTGTCGCCAGCAAATACCTGCACGGCACGCTGAACACTCCCGCACGCGAGACCGGCGTGCGCCAGCTCATCCAGCGCGTGGCCGAGACCATTCGCGACTGGGGCTGGCAGCAGGGCTATTTTTCCACCAGCGAAGACCGCGACACGTTCCATGACGAGCTGGTCCACATCCTGGTCCAGCAGAAAGCGGCGTTCAATTCGCCCGTGTGGTTCAACGTGGGCTGTGACCGGCTGGAGCCCAACTCTGACGCGCAGAACTGGCACTGGAACATCGAAAAAGGCCAGGTGGAGTTTTCGACCACCGGCTACAAATCGCCGCAATGCTCGGCGTGCTTCATCAACTCCGTACGCGACTCGCTGGACTCGATCCTTACGCTGGCCAAGACTGAAGGCATGCTGTTCAAGTGGGGCAGCGGCACCGGCACCAATCTTTCCGCGCTGCGTGGATCCACGGAAGAGCTTTCGGGCGGCGGACAAGCTTCCGGCCCGTTGAGCTTCATGAAGGGCTTTGACGCTTTTGCCGGCGTGATCAAGTCGGGCGGCAAGACGCGCCGCGCGGCCAAAATGGTCATCCTGAACGTCGACCATCCTGATATTGAGGACTTCATTGACTGCAAGGCCAAAGAAGAAGCCAAGGCATGGGCGCTGATCGAAATGGGCTACGACGGCTCGTCGCCCGATTCCGACGCTTACAGCTCCATCTTCTTCCAGAACGCCAACAACTCCGTGCGCGTGACCGACGAGTTCATGAGCGCCGCGGAGCGTGACGGCGACTTCTCCACTCACGCCGTCAAAGGCCATCAGGTGATGAAGACCTACAAGGCGCGCGAACTGATGAACAAGATCGCGCAGGCCACGTGGCAGTGCGGCGATCCCGGCATGCAGTACGACACCACCATCAACAAGTGGCATACGTCAAAGAACACGGAGCGCATCAACGCCAGCAATCCGTGCAGCGAGTACATGTTCCTTGACGACTCGGCCTGCAACCTGGCGTCGCTCAACCTGATGAAGTTCCTGAAAGCGAACGGAGAATTTGACGTGCCCGCGTATCGTCACGCCGTGGACGTGGTGATCACGGCGCAGGAAATCCTGGTCGACAACGCGGGCTACCCGACGGAGGCGATCGTGCGCAACTCGCATGACTATCGTCCTCTGGGCCTGGGCTACGCCAACCTGGGCGCGCTGCTCATGGCCAGCGGCCTGCCGTACGACTCCGCCGCCGGCCGCGACTACGCCGCCTGCGTCACCGCCATCATGTGCGGACAGGCATACCTGCAGTCGGCGCGCATTGCCGAGCTTTGCCCGCAGCTTGCGCCGTCAACCTCGCGCGTTTCGCCGCAGGATGTTGCCGGCGGCGCGTGCCCGGGCTGGTACATCAACCGCGAGCCGTTCTTGGATGTGATCCGCATGCATCGCGCGTCCGTCAATAAAATCAATAAAGAAAACGTGCCCGCTGCGCTGCTCGATGGCAGCAAACAGTGCTGGGACGAAGCTCTTTCGCTCGGCGAGCGCCATGGCTATCGCAATGCGCAGGTAACCGTGCTGGCGCCCACGGGGACCATCGGCTTCATGATGGATTGCGACACCACCGGCGTTGAGCCTGACCTGGCGCTGGTGAAGTACAAGAAGCTGGTCGGCGGCGGCATGATCAAGATCGTCAACCAGACCGTGCCTTCCGCGCTGTGGAAGCTGGGCTACACGCCGGAGCAGGTGAACTCGATCGTCAGCTACATTGATTCCACCGGCACCATTGAAGGCGCGCCGGCCGTCCGCGACGAGCACCTGCCCGTGTTTGATTGCAGCTTCAAACCGCAGAAAGGCACGCGCAGCATCCATTACATGGGCCACGTGATGATGATGGCCGCCACGCAGCCATTCATCTCCGGCGCAATTTCCAAGACCGTGAACCTGCCGGAAAACGCCACGGTGGAAGACATCACCGAGGCCTACATTCAATCATGGAAGCTGGGCCTGAAGGCTGTGGCCATCTATCGTGACGGATCGAAGAAGGCGCAGCCGCTGATGGCCGCCAGCTCCAGGGACGAAGCCGCCCGCCGCGGGACCAGACTCGAGAAAACCGCCGCAGGCGCTGGTGAACGCGATGTCCGTCCACTGAGCGGCGCGGAGATGGAGTTCCAGAAGCTCTCGCCGGAGCAGCAGGCCATGGCGCTGGCCGCCGTGCGGCCGCTGACCATGCAGGAGCAGGAATCGGCGCCGCCGCGTGCGTTGCGGCACCGGCTGCCGGGTGAGCGCGCCTCGATCACGCACAAATTCGCCATCGCCGGCCATGAAGGCTACATCACCGTGGGCCTGTATAAAGACGGCACCCCGGGCGAACTCTTCATCCGCATGGCCAAGGAAGGCTCCACCATCTCCGGCCTGATGGATTCGTTCGCGATGGCGGTCTCGCTGGCG